>JAILSA010000284.1 GCA_024697885.1 Eubacterium sp.
TCCCCAACGCCGGCAGTGACTAAGGCCTATGGGGTCTTGACCAGCAGTGGTGCTATGTATTTTGTCCAGTCCGCGGACACTGTTAAGGATGGAAAAGAAGGAAGTATCCAGAGCATATCAGGGGAGACCTACAGCGGAACAGTTTTTACAGGCTTTGATTCTCTGTCCTATACAGCCTCTAAGGGGGACAATAATCCCACTCCTTCCTGGCATACGGACGCCAATAATTATGCCTACGCAAAAAGGGTAAAAAGCATTGAAATCGTGGATGGATTTGCCCCGAATAGCATGCATCATTTCTTCTGTATGATGACTAATCTTCAGACCATAAGCGGATTAGAAAAGATTGACACAAGTAAGTGTAAGTCCCTATCTTACGCGTTCTACGGTTGTAGTAAGTTAAAATCAAATCTAGATTTATCTTCTTGGGACACCTCTTCTGTGGCCAATGTTGTACGAGTCTTCAACTCGTGTAAAAAAGTCCCAGCCATAGATACTTCTTCCTGGGATCTTTCCAACTGTAGTTCCCTGTATGGAATGTTTGTAAGCTGTGAGTCCCTGACAGAATTAGACCTGTCCAACTACAATACGGAGAGTGTGACGAGTACGGAAAGTATGTTTGAGGGCTGCAGAAAGCTTGCCAGCTTAAACCTGGCTGGCTGGAACCTAAAGAGCCTGACCAATGACAGCAGAATGTTTTCTGGTGCCTCTAGCCTTTCGCAGGTGACCTTGTCCGCCAACTATAAGATTATTAATAACTCCTTTGTGGTAGGACGAAAAATGGTCTGGAACAATAAGACGACCAACACCAGATACACCAATGCCCAGCTGACAGCCTCCTTCCGAGATGGTCAGGGAGAGTCGGGTACCTATGTTTTGGTAAAAGAATAGTGGATTTGACAGGGTATTTAAAATATGTTACATATATAGCGGTGCTTAGGCGCCGCTATTTTGTATTCGTGGGATGGTGATTAATTGCACAAGAAAAGATTTCGATATTTGTTATGTTTTTTGGTATTTATTCTGGTCTTTTTTGGAGGAATTTATGTCTCTGGAGACCGGGTTCGAGACAGGGCAGAGGTGGCTTCCAACACCAAGACCCCAAAGCCACAGAAGACAGCTAAGCCTACCAAAAAGCCGGTTCAGCGTGTTATGCAAACCCAGGCTCCGGCTTCGGAAAAGGCCAAAACCAAGGCCAAGAAGGTCAAGGCCAAGAAAAGCTTTAAACTGAATCTCAAGAAGAAAAATAAGTTGTCCAAAGGCCTTTACCGTCTGGGCAAAAAGCTTTTTTACATAAAGAAAAATAAGAAGGTGGCCACCGGCTATACCAAGGTGGAAGACAGCGCCTATTATTTTAGCCCGAAGACAGGTTTTGCAGTCAAAAAGGCCTGGCAGGAGGTGGAGTTTGAGGGAGAGACCTATAAGCTCTACTTTGACGAGGACGGCCAGAGGGTCATGGATGTGACAGACCTGATGGAAGAGGATTGCAAGTACCAGATCGATGTGAATCTGGCCAAAAACATGCTGGCTATTTTTGCCCAGGACAAGGATGGAAAATACAGCATTCCTGTTAAGTCCATGATTTGTTCCGGGGGAATGGCAGGCCATGAGACCATTCAGGGAACCTATACAGGCCTGATTCCTCTGGGGGAGTGGCACCAGCTTCGTTACAACAGTGTGGGCCAGTATGCCACAAGGATTTCCGGACCATACCTTTTCCACTCGGTGGTCTATGACACCTTTGATTCTTATTCCTTGGACAAGGAGGAATATGAGAAGTTGGGAACTTCCGCCTCCCACGGTTGTATCCGCCTTCAGGTAATCGATGCCAAGTGGATTTTTGACCGGGCCAGCCAGTGTCAGGCCAAGATTTACAGCGACAAGTCCAAGAAGTACCTCTTAGACAAGCCGGACATGGTAGAAGTGGGAAAAGATGACCAGGGAAATTACTATGACCCTACAGATCCTAATCTGGCCTGGGCAGGTTAAACAGGGGAAAATAGATTGAAGAAATTACCTCCAAATGGTATAATGAAATAGTGTATGTTTAAGCACAATTTCGTATACTTAAGGAGGTATTTTTTTATGACAAAAGAAATTGAAAAAATGTTAGATGCGCAGATTAATAAGGAGTTTCACTCCGCATATCTATATTTGGGAATTGCCAACTATTTCGCTGGCAAGAATTTGAACGGATTTGCATCTTGGTACAAGGTTCAGGCAGCAGAGGAGCAGGAGCATGCCATGAAGATTTACGACTACATGGTAGAAAATGGTTGCCAGGTAAGTCTTCCAGCGCTGGAGGCTGTAACGGTTTCCTATGACAGCCCACTTGCTGCAGTAGAGGCGGCTGACAAGCACGAGCACTACATCACAGACGAGATTACCAAGATTTACCATGCGGCGGTAGAAGCCAAAGATTACAGAGTACAGCTTTTCCTCAACTGGTTTATCCAGGAGCAGGAAGAGGAGGAGCAGAATTCTGCAGATATGGTTGCCAAGGTAAAGGTGATGGGCGACAGCGACAAGCACCTCTATATTTTGGACAAAGAGGTAGGAGGACGCCAGGGCTAATTGGCGAGAATACACTAAGAGGAGTAGGACATGGAAACGGAACACAAGGATGATAATACCAGAGTTTTATATTATGACCTACTGACAGACCTTCCCAACATGAACTATTTTCTGGAATTGGCTGAGGAGGGCTGTCGGGACCTTATAGAGAGGGAAAAACTGCCGGCGGTATTGTCTTTTAACTTAAATGGACTAAAAATGTTTAACCAAAAATATGGAATTGAGGAGGGACGAAATCTCCTGATTTCCTTTGGAAAGCTCCTGGAAAAATATTTTTCCAAGAAGAGTGCTTCCCGCTTTGGTGAGGACCATTTTTACGCTTATGCAGAGAGTACAGGAGTGGAATTTAAGCTCTTTCAGATTTTTGATGAGCTGAAACACTTGAACAACGGTAGAAGTCTGCCTGTGCGAGTGGGAATCTACACTCCCTCTGGATTTTCCGATAACGTTTCTGCGGCGGTAGCCTGTGACAGGGCCAGAACGGCCTGTGACAAGGACCGCAAGACCTACGAGTCCAAGTATACCTATTTTACCAAGCAAATGGAGATGGCAGAGAGGGAGAGAGACTACATTGTCAACAACATCGATGCCGCCATTGCCAAGGGCTATATTAAGGCCTACTACCAGCCCAAGGTCAGGACCCTGGATGGCAAGCTCAGCGGAGCGGAAGTTTTGGCCCGTTGGGATGATCCGGACTATGGATTTTTGTCTCCGGGAGCCTTCATCCCTATTTTGGAAGACAGTAACCTGACCTACAAGCTGGATATTTTTATTTTGGAGCAGCTGGCCAAGGACCTCAAGCGTTGTGACGATTTGGGCCTCACTAAGGTGCCAGTTTCTTTTAACCTGTCCCGGACGGATTTTACCATGACAGACCCCCTTCAGGTCCTAGAGCGGGTGGTGGAAAATTCCGGTGTGGACAAGAGTTATTTTAAGGTGGAGATTACAGAGTCTACGGTTATGGAAGACCCTGTACAGATGAAAACCCACATAGATAACCTGAGGCGGGCGGGATTTGCTGTGATTATGGACGACTTCGGAAGTGCCTACAGTTCTCTGGCCATGCTTCGAGAGTTTTCTTTTGATGCTTTGAAAATTGACATGGGCTTTATGAGAAGCTTCGACGATCGAAGCCGAGAAATCCTAAAGGCCATTATTTTGATGTCCAAAAATTTGGGTATGCACACGGTTGCAGAGGGTGTAGATGACCAGGTACAATTGGACTTTTTGAAAAATCAGGGATGTGAAATCATCCAGGGCTACTACTATGGAAAGCCGGTTCCTTTTGACCGCTTCCATGACCAGTTGAGCCAGCAGGGGATTAAGACAGAGTCCCTGGAAGAGAGGGAGTTTTTTGATATTGTGGGCAGGGAAAATGCCATTACGGACCAGGCCTATACCCTACACTTTTATGACGGGAATAAAATTACCGCCTTTTATGAAAATGAAAATTACAAGAAGTTGACGGAAGTCTCTTCTGTTTTGAATGGTCGTGGAGTGGACCCAGAAATCGGAGAAAAGATTTTAGAGGACTACCTGCGAATTGTGGACCGAGCCATTAAGGGCGGTTATCAGGAGGAGATGGCTTATTCCGTGGGGGATAATTACTATCGCATTACGGTTCAGAAAATAGCCAGTTACTCCAAGGGTCACATGCTCAGAGTCTACCTTCACGATGTCACTTTTGACAGAGAATTGGTGGCATCTCTGAAGGGAGAGGATCAGACCCAGGGAAAAATGGTAAATAATGTGGAACTAGACCTCTGGAAACTCTTTATGGATAAGGTAAATATTAAGTTTTTCTGGAAGGACTTGGACCGGAAGTTCCGAGGAGCCAACCAGGCTTTTTTGGACTACTATGACATGAGCCTGGAGGAATTGATTGGAAAAACTGACGAGGACATGGAGTGGAACGGAGACGAGGACGACTTTATGACAGATGAGTTCAGCGTCCTCAAGGGAGAAAAAGTAATAAATTCTGCCGGCGTCACCTATGTCAAGGGCAAAAAGAGAAACATCTGCGCCAACAAGTACCCTATTTACCAAAAGGGAAAAATTCAAGGCCTTATGGGGTATTTTATGGATGTGGAGCAGGATCTAGACCCTCACAGAAAGGATCTGAGATATCTTTTCACAGAGGATGCTCTTGACCTGTCCCAGAGGCGGGACAACAGTTTTCCTTACGAGGAAATGCTCCAGGTTTACAAGGAGTTTCCTATGGCCTATGCGGTCTACCAGGCAGTGATGGATCCGGAGAAAAACAAGTTGATAGATTTTACCTACCTCTACATTAACGAGAGATACAGTGACGCTCTGGGAGGAACCCAGGGCCAGCTCATTGGCAAGAGATTGAGCCAGATGGTGGACAGAGAGGAATTTGAATTTTGGCTAGAAAAGGGTGAAAAAGCCGTTCTGGAGGGGATTGAGAGCCGGGGAGACCGCTACAGTGAAAAAGCGGAGCACTGGTTAGAGTACACGGTGGCCCCCACGGCCCTGGAGGGCTGCTGCATCAATATCTGCGAGTACTGCGACAGGGAACACAGGGAAAAAATTTCCCTGAAAAAAGATATTTCCACCAGTGATCTAGTGATTCGAATTGCCAATATGCTCAACATGACAGCGGACTTTGATGAACTTATGAATCAGGTTTTGAAGGAGCTCGGTCGTATGGTAAAGACGGCCCGCCTCCGCCTGCTTATTTATGAGAACAATAAGATTGGCAAGGCCTATGAGTGGTGCGCTGAGGGGGTGGAGCCATGCGAGTTTAACCTCTATGGCAAGGATTACAGCAAGGACCGAAGCTGGAGCGAGTATTTGGCCAGAGAGACCAGTGTCAATATTCCTTCCATCGAGGTTATGAAGGAAAATGCGCCGAAGTTTTATGAGCTCCTGAAATTAAACGGAATCCAGAGATTTTTGGCCACCCCATGCTATGATGGAAACCGTTTGGTGGGACACATTGTGGCGGAAAATCACCAGGAGAGCCACCAGGTTGATACCAGGCGACTGCTGGAAACGGTGGCATCCTTCTTGGCCAACAAAATCGTCAGTCACCAGTTGTCGGCGGAACTGGATTACATGAGTCGCCACGACGGCCTGACA
>JAILSA010000045.1 GCA_024697885.1 Eubacterium sp.
AGTTACCTGATGACCATTATTGGCACAGAGAATGGCAAGGGCTGTTCCCCAGCTACCTGCGCCCAAAAAACTAACTCGTTTCATTTCAACTTATTCCTTTCCTGCTTTTTTCTCTCCCAGCTTTCGCTCGGTTCCATGCAAAAGGCGCTTGATATTGCCTGCATGTTTTATATAGGCAAGTGCGGTGAAAATCAATGACACGCACATCATCCACACAATCAGTGGGGAATCTCCAAATTGTAGCATGGAAAAAATAGGAAAATACCAAACCACAATCAAGGAGCCCAAAGACACATATCTAGAAATGGCCACCACCAGGAGGAAAATACTCCAGCCGATGCCAATCATAGACCATCCCAAAACAGAAATGCTTGAGGATGACATAATCACTGCGGCAGATACAGCAATTCCCTTGCCCCCCTTAAAATGCAGGTAGAAAGGGAAATTGTGACCAGCCACAACTCCCAGACCCGTAACCAGGGTCAAAAGATAGGTCATGTCCATGGAATAGGACAGGGCCGGGCAGAGAACTAATCTCACTAAAAGAGTTGGCACAAAGGCCTTGGCCATATCTCCCAAAAAGGTAATGGCCCCTCCCTTGGCCCCCATGGTTCTCAGGGCATTGGTGGTACCAATATTGCCGCTTCCCTCCTTGCGAATATCATGTCCGGACTTTTTGCCCAGAAAATAACCTGTAGAGAAGCAGCCAAAGAAATATCCTATAATCAATAATATTACAGCTAATAAAATTGGATTCAAGTCACATTACTCCTTTTCTTTTCTCTCGCGAATAAAAATCCGAATCGGAGTGCCGGAAAAACCAAAGGTCTCCCGAATCTTATTCTCGATATATCTTTGATAAGAAAAATGCATTAATTCCTTGTTGTTCACAAAGAGAACGAAGGTCGGCGGCTTAATGCTGACCTGAGTCATATAAAAGAGTTTGAGTCGCTTACCCTTGTCTGATGGTGGCTGCTGCATAGCCACGGCCTCCATCAAGATCTCATTGAGAACTCCCGTCTGAATTCTCAGAGCATGATTCTGAATTACCACATCAAGAACATCAAAAATCTTGGTTACCCTCTGGCCTGTAAGCGCTGAGATAAACATTATCTCCGCATAAGGCACAAAGGAAAGGATGTTGCGCACATTCTTGGTGAATTCCTTGACTGTGGAATTATCCTTCTCAATGGCATCCCACTTGTTGACAGCGATAATCAGACCGCGGCCTCGCTCATGAGCCACACCGGCAATCTTGGCATCCTGCTCTGTCACACCTTCTGTGGCATCAATCATAAGAACAACCACATCCGCCCTCTCTATGGCAGCTATGGTTCGAATAATACTATAGCGCTCAATATCTTCTTTGATTTTACTCTTTCTTCTCAGTCCCGCCGTGTCAATAAAGATATATTCTGAACCGTCATGAACCACCTCTGTGTCAATGGCATCGCGGGTAGTTCCTGCCACATCAGAAACAATCACTCTCTCCTGACCCAAGAGGCGGTTAATCAAGGATGACTTACCTGCATTAGGCTTACCTACTACGGCAATCTTTGGTCTGGTATCCTCTTCTTCCTCTAATTTGTCCAAGTCAATCATTTCCAAAACCGCATCTAGCATATCACCTAAGCCAAGCTTAGAGCTGGCTGACACCGGATGCGGATCGCCGATGCCAAGGTTATAAAACTCATAGACATCCGCCATATATTTATCGAAGTTATCTACCTTGTTGACCACCAAAACAATTGGCTTTCCAGACCTGCGAAGCATGTCTGCCACCTTAAAGTCAGCGTCTACTAAGCCCTGTTTCACATCCACCAAAAAAAGGATGACATCCGCCGTCTCAATGGCAATATTGGCCTGCTCCCTCATGTGCATGAGCATCTTGTCCTTACTGTCCATCTCGATACCGCCGGTGTCAATCAGGGAAAAAGAGTGATTTAACCAGGTGACATCTGCATAAATGCGATCCCTGGTTACACCCGGATAATCCTTGACAATAGAGATTTTCTCTCCTGCCAAGGTGTTAAACAAAGTAGACTTACCAACATTTGGTCGTCCCACAATGGCTAAAATCGGTTTACCCATACTTGTCTCCATTCTTTTCATAGTTAATCACAGTATAGCACAAAACAATTTTAAGTACAAGAATTGTCAAAAGGCATTTTTGTAAAGTTGGATTTGATTTCCAATAATCATTACCACGTCAAATCGCATGGGTCTCCAATCATCAATGCCATGCTGACTGCGATAAAAGGAGGCACCAAGACGGTTTTTTTCCATTTTCTTTTTGGTAACCACCCCTTCTGGGGCATCAAAGGCCGCTGACTTTCGATATTTAACCTCTACAAAACACAAACAGCTGCCATCTAGGGCAATCAGGTCTAACTCTGCAAACCTACAGTGATAGTTGGTTTCCAAAATCTCATATCCCTCCTGCTCCAAGTATCTGGCAGCTATTTCCTCGTAATTTTTCCCTATTTTTCTCTTGTTTACTCCCATAAAATCTCCCGTTATTTTTGCAATTTGCTCTGGATTCGATCCATGCTGTCCACAAAAACTAAAACCTCCGCCACTATGGAATAAAGCTCTGGCGGAATGTACTCCCCAATATCCAAAACAGATAAGGACCTGGCTAACTTTTCATCCTTGTGAACAGGCACATTGGCCTCCCTGGCCACATCAATAATACGTTCTGCCAACTGGCCTCGACCTGTGGCAACTACCTTAGGGGCCTGGTCTCCCGCCTCATATTCCAGGGCAACTGCTGTTTTTCTCTCTTCTTTGGCCATTAAATTCCCCCTTTAAATCCAATTGTGAATAAATGTCTGTCTGTGAATTGGACAGGGTCCAAACTCCTTAAGGGCCGCCCGGTGCTCCTCGGAGCCATAGCCCTTGTTCTTCTCAAAACCGTATTCCGGGTAAAGTTCTGCATACTCCACCATTAATCGGTCCCTGGTAACCTTGGCCATTACACTGGCCGCGGCTATAGATAAGCTTCTGGCATCTCCCTTTACAATTCCCACCTGTTTTATGGGAATCTGGGGAATTACCACTGCATCATTTAAAAGTAAGTCTGGCAAAATGTCTAAGTCCTCTACTGCATGTTTCATGGCCTCGTAGGTAGCCTGAAGAATATTGATTTCATCAATTCTAGCAGGGGATGCCATGCCGATTCCATAGGCCACAGCTTTTTCTTTTATAATTTCAAACAACTCTTCTCTTTTCTTGGCTGTAAGTTTCTTAGAATCGTTGAGACCAGGAATTTTTAATCCCTTGGGCAAAATCACTGCACCTGCCACTACAGGGCCTGCAAAGGGACCACGTCCCGCCTCGTCAATACCACAGATTGCCTGAAACTCGTCCCCATATTTTTTTTCAAATTCCAGCATGGCCTCTAGGCGTTCCATCTCCTTTTGAAAAGCCAAAATTTTCTTCTCATAGGTAGCCACCAAATTCTTGGCACCCTTTCTCTCATCCTGAGAAAATTCCTCTAGCAAAGGTCGCCAAGCTTCCATTGGTGTCTGGTCTAAGAGGGCCTTCATCTCCTTTATGCTTGCCATAATTGCTCCTTACTTATGAGAAAAAGAGCATTTGGCAATGCTCTTTTCCTATATGTTTTAAAACTATAAATTATTCTAGTGTAAAGAGTTCACGAGGTGAAATCTCGATGTCTGTATAAGTTACATCACCCTCGATCATCTTCTGTCTCTTGGTGTTGAAGATATGACCCTGAGTATAAACTCGCAAGGTGTTATATCCGTTCTGCC
>JAILSA010000080.1 GCA_024697885.1 Eubacterium sp.
GGCACATTGAGTGCTCCTGTATCAGCATGAAGCACTTGGGAGAGAATTTGGATATCCACTGTGGTGGCGTAGATAATATTTTCCCACACCACACCAATGAAATCGCCCAGAGCGAGGCCTTTCTTGGCCACAAGTGGTGTAACTACTGGGTTCATGTCAACCACTTAAATACCAAGAGCGGTAAGATGAGCAAGTCCAAGGGAGAATTTTTGACCGTATCTCTTTTGGAGGAAAAGGGCTATGACCCTATGGTATATCGTTTCTTCTGCCTCCAGTCCCACTACCGCAAACCTTTGGAATTTTCCTGGGAGGGACTTGACAATGTAAATCAGGCCTATCAGAAACTCATGCGCCGCATCGGTAGTCTGACTGAGGAGGGAAGCCTTGACCAGGCGGCCTATGAGGACTACGAGCTCAAGTTTGCCGAGGCCATGGGAAATGATATTAACACTTCCTCTGCCATTACGGTTTTGTATGATATGTTAAAGGCGGATATCTCCGATGTCACCAAGAGAAAATTGGTAGAGCGCTTTGACTATGTTCTGTCTCTTGGCTTAACCCGTGCCTTTGAAAAAGAGGAGGCTCAGGTGGACGACCAGTTAGCAGCCTATGTGGAGGAAATGATCGCAGAGAGAAAGGTGGCTAAGAAGGAGAAAAACTTTGCCAGAGCCGATGAGATTCGAGAGGAACTTTTGGCCAAGGGAATTGTACTCAAGGATACAAGAGAGGGAACTCTTTGGGAGGTTACTAATGCGTAAAAGATTGACTGCCTTAGGCCTTGTTTTGTGCCTTTCACTGGCTTCTATGACAGGCTGTGGCTCCGATACTATGGAGGAAACTACTAGAGAAGTGTTAGTAAATAAGGTGGATCAGACCCTAGAACTCTATGCCGACATTGAGAAGGAAATGACGGCCAATGAGATGGAAATCAGCCAGGAGTTTAAGGATATGAAGTCTGATTTGACCAAGATGGCAACTGAAGTAAAGGGGAAACTAGAAACCGCCGGGGAAGAGGATGGCCAGAGGGCCATTGGCGAGATCGACAAGCTGATTGAAAACCTGCAGGGAGTGAAGAAGCAGGTGGACGATTCCCTGGCCAACAAAGAATAGGAGAAGGGAAAATGACAACGAGAATTCACAACCCGATTTTTTGGTCGGATGTTCCGGATGTAGACTGCATCCGCCACGGAGATACTTTTTATATGGTCAGCACCACCATGCATGTTTTGCCTGGCTGCCCAATTATGAAATCCAAGGATTTAAAAAACTGGGAAATCCAGTCCTACATTTTTGACTGTGTGGACGACAATGACATGTACCGCCTGGAAAACAAGGAAAAAAATGGTGTCTATGGCCGCGGTCAGTGGGCCACAAGCCTTCGCTACCACGATGGCATGTTTTACGCCTGCTTTGTGTGCAACGAGATGAACAAGACCTACATTTATTACACCAAGGATATTGAGTCCGGAAACTGGGACCGCCATGTTTTAGATGGCATCTACCACGACCCATCCCTGCTCTTTGATGACGGCCACCTCTATATTATTTACAGCTGTGGTGACATCACTATTACAGAGTTAAAGCCGGACGCTTCTGGTCCTTTGGAGGGAGGCATTAACCAGCCACTTTTTTCCACGCCAAAGGAAAATATTGGCCTTCGCTGCGAGGGCTGCCACGCCTACAAGATTAACGGTTACTATTATTTGATTTTCATTGAGTGGCCAAGTGACGGTCTGGCTAGAAGACGAGAGGTCTGCTACCGCTCCAAGGAACTCCTTGGACCTTACGAGAGAAAAATTGTCTTAGATGACGATTTGGGCTACCACAACAAGGGTGTGGCTCAGGGAGCTATTTTTGACGACGAAAATGGCAACTGGTACGGTATGCTCTTCCAGGATCACGACGCAGTGGGAAGAATTCCTTGCATTATGCCTGTGACCTGGCAGGAGGATTGGCCAATTTTTGGAATTGACGGCAAGGTGCCAGAGGAGTGGGATGTGCCTTTTGAGGAGACAGAGTCCTTTGACATGGTAATTAGCGACGATTTTAACCATGAGGAAAATGTTTTGGCCAACAACTGGCAGTGGAACCATGCCCCGGACAACGATTTTTGGTCCTTTACGGAGAGGCCAGGTTACCTGCGTCTCACCACAGGAAGTCTGCGTGACGATGTGCTTTTTGCCAGAAATACTCTGACCCAGAGAACGGAGGGCCCTCAGTCCCAGGCCACTGTCACAGCAGAGCTGGCCCACATGAAGGACGGAGACTTCTGCGGCCTGATTGCCCTGCAGAGCAATTATGGAACTGTGGGAATCAAGGCAGAAGGGGGCAAGAAGTACCTGGTGGTAACCAAGAAGGACGGCCAGGAATTTTGCCAGGAGTACCAGGGGGACAAGGTCTACTTAAGAATTTATTTTGATTACGAGGACAGCCGTGATGTGGCAAGTTTTTTCTACTCCGCTGACGGGGAGAACTTTAGCAAGGTGGGAGAGGATTTGAAAATGCTCTACACCCTGGACCACTTTATGGGCTACCGCATTGGAATTTTTAACTATGCCTCTAAGGAAGTAGGGGGATATGTGGACTTTAAGAATTTTGACTACAAGAGATTCTAATTTCAGATGAAATAATCGCCGCCGTTCCGGGAAAAATCCCGGGGCGGTGGTTTTTTTGCGGAGGCCTTGAAATTCCATTTTTTATTGATATTTTTTATGTTTCAAGGTAAAATATAAGTATCTATATTACGAGGAAACGGGGGAATTTTATGCCAAAAAGAATACTTGCATTTGCCTTGTGTCTGGCCCTTTTTGCCAGTATGACACCTTGTGTGGCCAAGGCTGACACCGTAGAGAACGAACCCGCCTTATCGACGGAGGAATTGCAGAGCCAGGCGGAGGAAATTATGGCCATGATTGAGACCATGATGGCCAGTCCCCTGACCAGAGGAACCTTTGCAGAGGTCAAGGAGGCCTACGAGGGGGCTTCCACAGAGGTAAAGGCTTATTATGACTTGGACTTGTCCAATTACTACAGCCAGATTGCAGACCTGATTGCCAAGGCGGACAAGGCGGTGGCCCAGATTGACACCCTGCCGACCCTGACATCGATTCAGGATGACGATGCCTATATTGATTTTGCCGAGGCCTATGACGACGCCCAGATTGAGGTGGAGGGCTATGAGAGCAAATTCAACACCCTAAAGAGCCGAGAGGCCTACATTAATTGCATTGTCACAAGCATTAAGAAGACCCTGGTGACCAACTACAGCACCTATGCCAGGGCTGGTTACTACTATCAGGTGGAAGAGGCCTACCAGTCCATTGGGGACTTTGACCTTTTGACCGAGGAGGTCAGGGGAAAAATTGACCTCTTGCAGGAGGCCTTTGACAAGGCCATAGATGCGGACAATGAAGACGGCGTGGGATTGACGGTCTTTTACAATGGCCAGGACATTAAGAGTCTTCTAGACAGTACGGCCAGAGTGGTTCAGTTAGAAGAGGACTTAGACAGTCTGCCAGATGAGATTGAGAGCCTGGAGGACAAATCCGCCCTCCTTCGCTGCTATGAGACCTACCAGGCCATGACAAGCAAGGAACAGGCCATGATTCCAGGTTCCTATGTGACCAAGATGGAGGCGGCAGTGGAATTGACCACAGGAGCCAGTCAGGTAATAGAAACCATCAATGACATTGGAGAACTTGTGGGAGAGGATGATTTTGAGAATTTCACCTCTCGTTATGAGACGGCCTACCGCTCCTACCAGACTTTCATTAGCAAGTACCAGGAGATTGCCGGTGTGGCAGACCTTATTACAAATGCCAATCAGCTTGACCGGGCCACAGAGGTTCTCAACATGGTAAAAAATATTGACAAGATGTTGAAGCTGGAAAATGCCATGGCAACTTCAGCCCAGATTCAGATGAAGTCTCTCAAGGCTTCCTACGAAGAGATGGCGGAAGAGGACCAGGCACAGATTTACAATTATGAGGAATTTTCCAAGCGCCTTGAGGATGTGGAAGTGGCCTGCACCATGAGGGAGAGAATCACAAATGTAGCCTCTGGCTTTGCGGTGGAGGATGAGGCCACCATAGTTCAACTGGTGGAAGACTACAACCTTTTGACCGACCAGGTCAAGGAATATGTGGGGGATACTAAATATAAGACCCTCCAATACATTGTGGACCAGCTTGCGGCCCTCAATCAAAATGCGGCAGATGCAGTGGTAAAAAAGATTGACACCATCGGCACCGTGACCATAGAGGATACCAGGTTGGTGGAGACTCTTCGCACCATGTACAATAAGCTGACAGACACCCAAAAGGCCCTGGTAAGCAATATCAATACCTTGCAGGTGGCTGAGGCTATTTTAAATAGCATGGAGAGGGATGTGGCCAAGGCAAACATCTCTGACCCAGGTACTTTTGCCTACTCGGGACTTGCCATTAAACCGAGCCTGACCATAAAGGTGGGAAATGAGACCCTGGTGCAAGATGTGGACTACAGCCTGACATACACGAACAATGTAAAGGCTGGCACAGGAAAAATTACCATCCAGGGAATGGGCAATTACGAGGGCACCGCCACCAAGACCTTTGACATTGAGGCCAGGTCCCTTACGGCAGGTCTAGTGACAGGCCTTAAAACCTCTTATGCCTACACCGGCAAGAAAATCAAGCCGGGACTCAGCGTGAGTTTAGGAGGTTCTGTTTTGAAAAAGGGAACGGACTACAAGGTAACCTATGCCAAGAACAAAAAGAGGGGCAAGGCCACAGTGACCATCCAGGGAATTGGAAATTACAGCGGCACCTTGCAGGAAAATTTCAAAATCAAAAAAAGATCCGTCAAAAAGGCCAGTGTTAAGGGACTTGCCAAGACCTATGCAAGGACGGGCAAGTACATTTATCCAAAGCTTACAATCAAGGTGTCCGGACGGAAACTTAAGAGGGGACGGGATTACACCATCACCTATACCGACAACCGTTTCCGGGGCAAGGCGAGGATCACCATCACCGGCAAGGGCAATTATAAGGGAAGAAAAAAATTGAAATTTAAAATTGTGTA
>JAILSA010000083.1 GCA_024697885.1 Eubacterium sp.
TGCACTCCTCAATAAAAGCAGAAAGTCCTGCGTGTGCTCTGTGGGCAGACAGACAACGAACATTTACCTCAACTCCGTAGTCCTTCAAAATCTTAACCGCTGGTTCAACCTTTGCCAGATCACTGGTGGATCCCATAATAATCGCTGTTTTCATTTTCCAATCTCCTAACTTTGTTTTATCAATATGTACCCATTCTATACCAAAGAATCAATTAATTCAAGTCTCGCCCCCGAGGCTTGCCGCGGGATTCGGGTCGGCGATAACGGATATCAACTGAGGCATGTAATGGTCACTGCCAGGGCCTGGTTGGTTCCCGTAATTCCCACATGGGAGGGATAACAATTTATGTCCAAAAAATCTTCCTCCCTCTCGTAGTCATACATAAAGCACTTGTCGTCTGCAATTTTAAAGAGCTGGTCCGACCGAAACATGGACACAAGACCTCCGCCGTGTCTCACAATCACTAGAGAGGTGGCATATTCTTTTAACCTCTGACAGACACTGGCATGGATTTTGCAATTAAAAAAGGCCTCTCCTTCCTCTGCCTCCTCATCCTCCAAAACCGTCTCAGATTCCGGGGAGTAGACACAGATATCCAAAGGCTTTTGTTCTCCCTTGCCAAAGGGCTCTACGGCTGTGAAAAAAAGAGGGATCTCCGGGTCCTTGACAAACTCACACTTGAGATTTTCCTCTGTAAACATCATAACATAATTTAGGTCGCTGGCTTTAGACATAATGAATCTCCTTGGTTTTTTTCTATTGTAGCACGAATGGGGAAAAAAGGGAGAAAAAAAAGAGCAGACCTAAGCCTGCCCTATCATTTTTTTAAATAAAATTACGAATGCTGTCGCAAATTTTCTTGGCTACTGCCGGATTGTTCATGGTATAGAGGTGGATTCCCTCAATGTCGCTGGTCAAAAGATCAATGATCTGGCTGACTGCATAGGCCATTCCCGCATCAAACAGGGCTTCCTTGTTGTCCTCATACTTGTGAATGATTTTTTGGAAACGGGGAGGGAAGCTGGCTCCACACATAGTCACCATACGGCGAATCTGAGAAGCGTTAATCACTGGCATAATTCCAGGAATTACAGGAACATGAATGCCTGCGATTTTGCAATTATCAGCGAAATCGTAGAAGATGTCGTTGTCAAAAAACAACTGGGAAAGAAGCACTTCTGCTCCCGCCTCCACCTTCTCCTGCAAGTGTTTCATCTCGCTGATTTTATCAGGTGATTCCGGATGACACTCCGGATAGCAAGCCCCTAGAAAACAAAAATCTCCCTTGTCCTTGAGATATGAAATCATATCTGATGCGTGCTGGAAATCCTTTTTCTCTGGCACATTAGGGTTGCGGTCCCCCCTCAGGGCCAAAATATTCTGGATGCCCTCGGCACTTAAAATCCTGGCGAACTCATCAATCTGTGCCTTGTCATAGTGAAGGCAGGTCAAATGAACCACCGGCTCTATTTTATAATCATTTTTTATTTTCTTTGCTAACTCTATGGTCTTATTGCAATTGGCGCTTCCACCCGCTCCAAAGGTCACACTGATATAGTCTGGATTTAGTTCACTCAAAACCTCCAAAGTCCCATCAATATTCTTCAAGCTGTCATCCTTTTTGGGTGGAAAAATCTCAAAGGACAGGCTTTTTCTCTTGTCTCTGTGAAAATCTGTAATCTTCATATCTGTGTCACCTTCTTTTTTATTTTGTTCAATTATATAACTGCACTTTCTCTTTGTCTAATAGATTTAAAACTCTTTTGTCCATAGTTTTATCCTATAGCCAGCCCCAATTCAAATCTAGCTGGCAGCCCCTTTATTCCCACTAAGACAAAAACATGCCCCTGGCTCGCCAAAGGCATGTCCTTATTTCTCCTACGAATAGTATTTTTCCAGCTTGGCCCTACAGCCAATGAAAACGGAAAGCATGTTGGGATCAAACTGGGTTCCCATACCCTCAATCATAATGTCTGCCGCCCGCTCAAAGTCCATGGCCTCCTTGTAGCACCTCTTACTTACCAGGGCGTCATAGACATCGGCCACTGCCATGATGCGGGCCTCTAGAGGAATCATCTCTCCCACTAAGCCCTCTGGGTATCCACGGCCGTCCCATCTCTCGTGGTGGAATCTGGCCACATTGAAAGCCACCTCTGCGAAGTGATCCTCCTCCACATTTTTCAAAATGATATTTACAATCTCACCACTCTTTACTGAGTGGGTCTTCATAATCTCATACTCCTCATCTGTAAACCTTCCCGGCTTGAGGAGAATAGCATTGTCGATGGTGATTTTTCCCAAGTCATGCATGGGAGCCGCTCGAATCACATCTGTGGCAAAGACGCTGTCAAACTTGTGGACACCCTGTCTGATCATTTCCTCTACAATATACTTGACAATATCACTGGTTCTCTTAACATGACCACCGGTATTGTCGTCTCGGTTTTCCACCATATTGGCAAGTCCTAAAACCACTCGCTCCTGAATATTTTTAATATTCTCCGTCTTCTTGGTTACCTCTTCGTTCAGGTTGTCATTGTAGTCCTGAATGATTTCTAGCATGTGCTGTTCTTCCGTCACATCTCGAATATCAATCAAGTAACCCTGAACCTTACCATCCTTGCGGACAGAAAACTCTGTAATCTCAAACTTAAAAGCCTTGCCATCCTTGTTGAGGATCTTCTCGTGACCTCGCCCCCTTCTAAACTCATCGATCAGGCTGTAAATAATAGCTGCAGCCTCCTGGGCCTTTGTAATTCTCTCATCTACAATCTGCTCCTCTAGTTCCGGCAAAAAGTCATAGGTCTTGGCATTACAGGATAAAAATCGTCCATTTAAATCAATGGCAATATAGCCTCTGGCACCATGGGACTTTTTGTCCTGAGAAATCAAACTGGAGATGTCGTGGGTGTGGGATCTGTCATACTCCAGAGCAATGACCACATCAGCAATCATATAGAGAAGAGGCAGGTTGGAAAAATCTACATCCACAAAGGTCTCTATTCCATAGAGCATAAGGCCGCTGGCTGTCAAGGCCGTATAGAGGGCCAGACTCTTTCTAGAATAGGTTCCCCTCTTTAGGAGGGCAACAATAACCACAGCCAAAATAGCCAAAAGCATAATGCCCAGGTAAATCCAGTGATAAATCTTTAGGGGACCACTTTCCATCTTGGTGGCAGTTCCCATGCCCGTGTCAATCAGAGTCATTTTCTTGTAGTAGAGATCATTGTCTACACAGAGCCAAATCATAAAGATATGGGTCATGGAAATTCCATAGACAAATACCTTGATCCAGGACTTTACCTTGACTCCGATAAATCGAAGCATGGAAAAAAGCATAACCGTCAGCATTACCGTACTGTCCAAATAGATAAAGGCAAAGGTAACCTTGGCGGCCTCTGGAGTTGTGACCTTGGACTTCAACCAGTAACCCAAAATTACAACCGGAATCAAAATCGCAATTGTCCAGTAGTAGATATCAATATTCTCATAACTTTTTTGGGCCATATAAATTAAAACACATATAGATATGGCCAAAAGAACACTAAAATAAATAGATACCATTCCATCAAACTCCTCTGCAGCAAAATTTCTTAATTTTTATGTATCTGCTGCTCTATTTCAAAATACATATTATTGCTCTCACCTTGAATTGGGGCAATTCCCAATTTAGAACCCATGAGTTCCAGGAGTCCCTCAGCCAAAATCACACCGATGTTGGCCTCCTCCAGGTAGCGGTACTCTTTTCTCTTGGCAAGCTCCTCGTCGCTGATTCCCTTTGTTCTCAGCACCATGCCTGACTCCTTATTTTTCACAGAAAAGAGAAGGTGAACCCTGCCTTCTTCTAACTTTTTACAATAAACTGTAAGAGTAATCTCCCCTGCCTTCATATGTCCTGTGGCATTGGCAATCAGATTAATCAAAACCTGCTTGAGACGACATGGATCTCCGTACAAGAGGTCTGGAACATCCGGTGATACGTCCAGCTTGAATTCCACATCCTCCCTACTCAATCTAAGGCGGGTTACCAGCTTAATATCCTCCAAAATCTCCTTGAGGGAATACTCCTCTGCACTCAGCCTAATCTGACCAGCATTTACATGGAAGTAGTCCAAAATGTTGTCCACTGTAAAGAGAAGCAATTTGCCCAGTTCCTTAATATTATTGGCATTGCGAACAACACTTTTTTCTTTGCTGACACTCAAAATATTGTTATTATATTCCACCAGTTCTCCCACTGGTCGGCGAATCTCATTGGCCATATGGCCCAAGAAAAGATTTCTAGCCCTCTCTTCACTCTCCACAGATTCCAGCTTGCCCATGATTCTCTCAAGCTCTCTCTTCTCATCGTCAATGAGTTGGATGGTAAAAAGGACCCTGTCCACATCTCCATTCTCATTTCGGTCCATGGCAATGAAGGTGACACGGCACCAGCCATAGTTCTTGGACACGTACTCCATAGTGGTGGAATTCCGGTCTCTCAGTCGTTCTACAAGTGTAGTTAAGTTACTAAAGCGGACCATATTATCCTTATATTTTTCCTCTGCATCAATGTTGAAGAGGTTGGTAAACTGATCGTTGGCTCCCAAATCCTTAGGGCGCTCCTTGTCATCCTCCTCGCTACTCCACACAGGGGTAATTTTGTCCTCTAGTAAATCTACAATATAAATCAGAGAATAAAGATCTGACATACAAGAAATGCCGGATTTGCGAAGCTCCATTTCCTTGTCCGCCTTCTTGTAAATATAGAGGGAGGAACAATAGAAAAAGATAACCAAAAAGCAGAGGAAAAATATAAGGATATTATGGTCCGCTTTAGTAACTTAACTACACTTGTAGAACGACTGAGAGACCGGAATTCCACCACTATGGAGTACGTGTCCAAGAACT
>JAILSA010000149.1 GCA_024697885.1 Eubacterium sp.
TGCTTGCCATTTACCTGGAAGACCAAAAGATCTGCATCCGGGTCTAGACAGGTGGCTGTAATGGTGGCCTTGCCGTCCTTCTGAGTCACAGAAATTCCCACATCTCCATTGGCTTCGTAGTACTTGAGAGAATCCATCAGAGTCTCTACTGACTTAAAGTTCTTGTCCAGCCAAGCCACTCTCTTGCTGAGGAAGGTGCGGATGCTGGAGATAGAATCTGCAAAGCCCTCTGGCTGGCCTCCGAAATAATAGTAGCCTGTATAGGTGTAGGACCAGCGCTTGTCATTCATGGCACCGGCCTCTGCCAGTTTTTTCTGGTACTGGTCAATGAGGCCGCCGCTCTTAATCATGTTCTCAATCAGAGGACGAACCTGCTGATATCTCTCATAAGCCTTGGTCAAAAAGTATGGATCACGAATCAACATACGGTTCCACTGGTAGTGCTGGTAGGTTTGCTCTCGGGCAAAATAATCCGAGGTAGTCTGCCATACCGTAGGCATGTTGGTGTTGATATTGTACATATTTACATTTCCCCAACACCAGTCAAAATCCCACTGAGGAGCAATCACTGCCTTTTGTCCGCTCTCCTTATAATAGAAGAAGGAGTTTTTCATGCTATCCCAGTTCATGGCATACTCACAGAAAATAAAGTTATTTACCAGACTCTCCATGTCAAAGAGGTCGCTGTAGTGCTTGCCATCGTTGGTGGTGTCCGTGTAGGATGCCGTGGTGTAGCTTGGGTTGTAATTACCCGCTCTGGCATTGGAAAATTCATATTTGGTTCCACTGTTGTGGAAGGTAAAGTCTGGGGAGTGCAGGGCGTACTCAAAGGTCTGAGTATACTGGGCTGCGTACTTGTAAAGACTTGTGCCCATAAAGACCCTACCTGCTGTTGGCTCCGGCAGACTCACATACATAGGCTGGCCATAAGCTGTCTGAATCTTTGGCAGGGTGGCATCTGTAAAACTGTAAAAATCCATCTCCACCAAATATCCTCCATCCTTGGTGGCAGGAATACTAATACCGTAATTGGAGAATTTATAGGTCGTACTGGTGGTGGCATCTGTGAGCTCACCACTGTCAATCCAGGTATAATCCCTCTCTGCTGCCGTCTCTAAATTGCTTGTGAGGGTGGCAGTCTCATCAGCGGTCAGGCCCTTCTTAGAAGCCTCTGCATTGGCAATTGCCTCAGCTGCCTTCTCACCGATTTTTTTCCAATTGGTAATATCGATGCGGCCGTTGTCAATGCGGCGGTGCTCACAGAGCTGGTAAACGCCTTCATACTGGCCGTTGTAAATCAAAGTTACATTGGTGGAGTGCATGTATGGGTCTGTTCCCATTTCTCCTGACAGGTCCATAAGGAGCTTGTTTCTGAGAAGACTGTGGTCAATGTCATTGGCCAAAAGCACCCAGTGCTTGCTCTTTACACTCTCTCCGTCCTCATCCCCAAGATTTAAGAGGTCGGTCTTTTTGCCCAGTTTCAACTTAAATGGGCGCTTTTCTCTATCTGTGGTGGAATTTCCTCGAAGCTTAATAGAGGCATCTCCCTGATACCAATACTTGCTGTCCTTGCAGTCGTCATTTCCCACCAGATTCATGGAAACATCGGAGTAGTCGGCCTTGGTTACATCATAGTAATCCGTCTCCGAATTCATGTAAATAACTGGTGTCTTACTGCAGTAGATGGTCAGCTTCTTGCCATCCACCTCGCCGTAAATCAAGCACTCCAGGTACTCGTCCTTGATGGCCAGGCTGCTGCCCTTGAGACTTGCCACCTGATTGTAGGTGACAGAGTCATTCTTCTTGCCGGCAGCCACCTGATAAACTGTCCAGTTGACATCGGTGACCACTGGACTGCCATTTTTCAAAACCTGGAGAGTGTCTCCCGGCTTTACATATTCATGGTCAAAGGTGTAACCGTCTACATTCATGGTGGTCTCTCGGTCAACACCCGTCTCAAAAACCACCTGTCCCGCAGCGAGAGCTGGCTTTGCCATAGGACTCAGCATCCCTGTACAGGTCACTGCTGCCGCTGTGAAAATACCCAAAAATCGTTTTGCTAGTTTGTTCACAATCTTACCTTCCTTTACTTTTCT
>JAILSA010000178.1 GCA_024697885.1 Eubacterium sp.
GATCCTAAGGGTAAATCAGATAGAGAAGTTATGGCTTTCTGCCAGAGCTTCATGACAGAACTTTGCAAGTACATCGGCGCTGACACAGACGTTCCAGCTGGAGACATCGGTGTAGGCGGACGTGAGATCGGATTTATGTTCGGTCAGTACAAGAGAATCAGAGGCCTTTATGAGGGTGTTTTGACAGGTAAAGGTTTGACCTATGGTGGTTCTTTGGCTCGTACAGAGGCTACTGGTTACGGTTTGCTTTACTACACTCAGGAAATGATGAAGTGTAACGGACATGACATGGCTGGTAAGACAGTTGTTGTTTCCGGAGCTGGTAACGTAGCAATCTACGCAATCCAGAAGGCACAGCAGATGGGTGCTAAAGTTGTTACATGTTCTGATTCTACAGGTTGGATTTACGATCCAGAAGGAATCGATGTTGAGCTTCTCAAAGAGGTGAAAGAGGTTAAACGTGCTCGTCTTACTGAGTATGCAGCAGCTAGAAAGAGCGCTGAGTACCATGAGGGAAGAGGCGTTTGGTCTATCAAATGTGATATCGCTCTTCCATGTGCTACACAGAACGAGTTGCACTTGGATGATGCAAAAGCTCTTGTTGCTAACGGCGTAATCGCTGTAGCAGAGGGTGCTAACATGCCTACTACACTTGAGGCTACTGAGTACCTTCAGGAGAACGGCGTATTGTTCGCACCTGGTAAGGCTTCTAACGCTGGTGGTGTTGCAACATCCGCTCTTGAGATGTCACAGAACAGCGAGAGACTTAGCTGGACTTTCGAAGAGGTTGACTCTAAACTTCAGGGCATTATGGTAAATATCTTCCATGCTTGCGACGATGCATCTAAGAAATATGGTTTCGAGAAGAACTATGTTGTTGGAGCAAACATCGCTGGATTTGAGAAGGTTGCAGAAGCTATGACTGCACAGGGAATTGTATAATAAATTCCAAAAAACTCCTTTATATTGATTGATTGATGAGAGGGACTGCCGAGAGGTGGTCCCTTTTTTATCTCCCAAATAGTTGTTTTTCGCCAAAAAATCCGTCTAAATGACAACTGTTGTCAGAGGCAAGACGGTGTTATAATAGAGATGCGCTTTAGAAATTTCCCGCCTGCTAGGGAAGGGAGATTTTATACTTATGTTAAAAGAAGAATTTATTAAAGAGGTGGCCAAACGGCTAGAGGCGGAGTACACAAGCCGCAAAATCCAGGTCAGGCCTTATACCATGATCAAAAATAACGGGTCAAGCAAGCATGGAATTCAGATTCAAATCGAGGACTATCATGCCTGTCCCACCGTGTATTTGGACCGGGACTACGACCGGTTTGAGGCGGGATTTGACAGCCTAGAAGATGTGGTGACTAGGGTTTGTGATTCCCTAAAGGACATGTACCAGAAGGCTAAGTACCTGTCTGAGGAGGATTTTTCCTTTGAGAACTTAAAGGAAAAAATCACCTATCGACTGATTTCAACAGACTTAAACGAGGAAAAATTAAAGGAAATGCCACACCTGCCATTTTTGGATTTTTCCATTGTCTTTTATGCCCTTTTAAATCTCAAAGACCAGTCGGTGGAGAGTATTCCCATTACAAACAGCGTCATGGAGAGTTGGGGAGTTTCCACCTCAGAGCTCTTTGACTTGGCTGATGAAAATACGAGAAAACTGCTGCCGGAAAAAGTGGAACCTATGTTTGAACTCATAGAGGAAATGGCACCGGAGGGCTTAGACTTGACAGAAATCAAAAACGAAATGCCTATTTTTGTCCTGACCAATGAGCACTGCATGTTTGGTGCCACCTCCATCCTCTACCAGGGAGTTATGGAAAAAATGGCGGACCAGATGAAATCCAACCTCTATGTGTTGCCAAGTTCTGTCCACGAGTTGATTATTTTACCGGAGGAAGCAGACAGCGATATTGAAGATTTTAGGGAAATGATTTGTGATGTAAACACCTATCATGTGGAGCGGGAAGACTGGCTTTCCGACCACGCCTACTTCTATAATTGGGAGGAAAAAAGATTCGTTATGCCGGCCTAAAAAACTTTACAAATCCGCTTTCTGTGATATAATACATAAGAATGCACCTGTGGCTCAGCGGATAGAGTAGAGGCTTCCGAAGCCTTTGGTCGGGGGTTCGAATCCCTCCAGGTGCATTTATTTTTATATCTAAGAAAGGTGATAAGACCATGTCTAATCAGGATTATATTGTCAGGGGAACGGCGGCTCAGGGACAAATTCGTTGCTTTGGAATTTCTTCAAAAAATCTGGTGGAGGAAGCCAGAAGAAGACACGATTGCTCCCCTGTTATTGCAGCTGCCTTGGGAAGACTTTTGTCCGGGGCGGCCATGATGGGTGCCATGATGAAAAATGAGGACGACCTTTTGACCCTGCAGATCGACAGCCAGGGGCCAGTAAAGTCTCTGGTGGTGACAGCGGATGCCTTTGGACATGTGAAGGGATATGCCGGCAATCCTCAGGTGGACCTGCCCCCAAAACATAAGGGGAAGTTAGATGTGAGCGCTGCGGTGGCTCCAGGTGTTTTGACTGTAATTAAGGATATAGGCCTCAAAGAGCCATATTCCGGTCAGGTTCAGCTGGTATCAGGAGAGATCGCAGAGGATCTGACCTATTATTTTGCCGTGTCAGAGCAGACTCCTTCCGCCGTATCCCTGGGTGTTTTGGTGGATACAGACTGCACAATTTCCTGTGCTGGCGGCTTTATTGTACAGCTCATGCCAGGGACGGAGGATGAAATCATTGGCAAGTTGGAGGAGACCCTAAAGGAAACTCCTTCCATTACCCAGATGTTGACCCAGGGCATGTCTATTGAGGATATTTTAAACCAGGTTCTTGGACAGTTCGACCTGGAATTGCTTGAAGAAAAAAGGGAAGTTTCCTTCCACTGTAATTGCTCTAAGGAGAGGATGACCAAGGCCCTTATAAGTTTGGGCTCTAAGGAAATTCAAAGCATTTTAGATGACGGAGAGGATGTAGAGATGAATTGTCATTTTTGCAATTCTCACTATGTCTTTGACAGGGAGGAACTAGAGGCGATTCAGGCGGAATTAAAATCTAGACAATAAGTGGAAAAATTGTTATACTATTATAGGCTCTCAGAGGAGTGAAGAGTCTAGTTTTTTGTGAATGTATATAGAAAGTTGGTTTTTTCATGAAATTAAAATATAAGAAACTGGTTATTATTATTACGGTATTGACCTTTCTTCTGGCATTTTTTATTTTGACCCTGATTCCAACAGGCGGAAGTAATACACAAAATGCAGAAGATGCTGAATTGGAACTCTGTAAGGACCAGGAGATTAACGAGTTGATTTCTTCTTACTTTGCGGCCAAAAAGACGGTAAACACAGAGACCTTGTCGGGTCTGGTCAGTGATGTCAACCGCATCAACAAGGAAAAACTGGTGGCCTTGGCAGAGTATGTGGAGGATTACCAAAATGTCCAGTGCTATACCATTCGATCTGAGGATTTGGATTCCTACCGTGTCTATGCTAAGTACAGCATGAAATTAAAGAACATTAACACCTTGGCCCCTTGTCTCAGCGCCTTTTATGTAACTACTACCTCAGAGGGCAAGTATGTTATTTACCTAAGTGCTTTGGATGAGGTGCAGGAGGAGTTTATCCAGGCGGCCGACAAGAATGAAAATATTGTGGAGTTGAAGCAATCCGTAGAGGGAGAACTTCAGAAGGCAATTGCTGGAGACGCAAGTTTTAAGGCACTTTTTGAGAAGATGAATTCGGAAATCAAAAATGCCACCGGAGTGGATTTGGCAGTATCTGGTGCCGCAGTTTCGGGCCCTGCTTCAGGTTCGGCAACAGAATAATATAGGATTGAGTTTAGGCTACGCCGCTCGCCAATTCAGAGCCATGGGCTTTTGAGGATGAGCTGTGTAGCCTTTGTGATAGGAGGATTTTACTTGGCTGAAGTCATGCGAATCAACAAATATTTAAGTAAATGTGGATATTGTTCCAGGCGAGAGGCAGACCGCCTGCTTGAAGAGGGCCAAATCCTGGTGAACGGAAAATTTCCTGAGTTGGGGCAAAAGGTTTCTTTTGAGGATGAGGTCACAGTCAAGGGGCAGATAGTCTCCCCAGTGGAGAGAGAAATTGTCATTGCCTATCACAAGCCGGCAGGGGTGGTTTCCACTCTGAGAAAAAAAGAGGAAAACACTCTGGTCAACCAGTTAAACATAGGAGAGCGGGTCTATCCTGTGGGCAGGCTTGACAAGGAGTCCACAGGTCTCATGATTTTGACCAACAATGGAGACTTAATGAACCAGATTCTCCGAGGCAAAAATATGCATGAAAAGGAATATGTGGTCCGGGTCAATAAACCGGTGAAGAAAGAGGTTTATCAGGCCATGGAACAGGGGGTTCCTATTTTGGATACCATAACCATGCCCTGCAAAATCACAAATCGCGGGGAAAGGGAATTTCATATTATTTTGACCCAGGGTTTGAATCGGCAAATTCGAAGGATGTGCGATTATTTTGATTTGAGGGTGTTGTCCCTAAAGCGCATTCGAATTATGAATATTCACCTGGGAGATCTAAAAGAGGGAAGTTGGAGATACTTAACCCAGGAAGAATTAGGGGAATTAAAGAATAAATGCGGATTAAAGTGAGGAATTTATGAGAGAAAACCAATATCAGGAATTGATAAAAAAAATCAACTATCACATGGACCTGTATTACAATCAGGACCAGCCTCAGATCAGTGATTATGAATATGATATGCTGATGCAGGAACTGAAAAAAGCGGAAAAGGAACATCCGGAGTGGGTGACTAAGGACTCTCCGAGCCAGAAAATCGGTGGGGTGGCAAAGCGAGAGGCCGGCGTCAAGGTGACTCACGATGTGCCTATGCTCTCTATTGAAGATGTGTTTGATGAGGAGGATTTGCTGGCCTGGGTGGACAAGGTTCAGGCCATGCATCCCCAGGCAATTTTTTCCGTGGAGACCAAGATTGATGGCCTGTCAGCCACCCTTCGCTATAGCCAGCGTGAGGATGGCAAACTCCACCTGGATTTGTGTGAGACCAGGGGGGATGGCATGGTGGGTGAGAATGTTACAGCCAATGCCCTTGTGATCCCTGATGTCAAACAGGTTCTGGACCTGCCCTACCCATCCCTTCAGGTAAGGGGAGAGGTTTACATGGACCACCAGGCCTTTGAACAATTTAATGAGGCTCAGGAGGCCCAGGGCAAAAAAACAGCTGCCAACCCAAGAAACCTGGCGGCGGGAACTCTGCGCCAGCTAGACCCTTCTATCACCAGAGAGCGAGGCCTTCGCATCTTTATTTTTAATGTGCAACAGGGGCCAGAAGAACTTATGGTCAGCCACCAAAAATCCATGGAAGTAATAGAAAAAAGCGGTTTGCCTGTGGCTTTTCACAGAAGTTGTAAAAATGGTCAGGAGGTAATTGACTGCATCCATCAAATCGCCCAAATGCGGTCTGAATTGGACTATGACATTGACGGAGCGGTGGTTAAAATAGATCAAATCAGCTACCGGGAGGATTTTCCTGGTTCTAGCAAGTATACGCCGGGCCATATTGCCTATAAATATCCACCAGAGGAGCGAGTGGTTGTTATGGACCAAATCCAGGTGGACGTGGGAAGAACGGGAAAACTTACCTTTACCGGCATAGTTTCTGACCGGGAGACAGGTAAGCCTGCCAGACTTTGCGGTACCAATGTCAGCCGGGTTACCCTCCACAACCAGGATTACATCCGCCAAATGAAAATAGGTATTGGGGGAAGTTATAAACTCTTTAAGAGTGGAGAAATTATTCCCAAACTAAACGGCTGCGTTGAGGAGCCGGCGGAGATTTTTACCGCTCCTGACAAGTGTCCTGTTTGCGGGGCACCCCTGGTTTGGGAGGAGGATACAGCGGATATCAAGTGTATCAGTTCCACCTGTCCAGCCCAGTGCGCCAGAACCATTGCCTACTTTGCATCCCTTAATTGCATGAACATTGTGGGACTTGGTCAAACTCTGGTGGACAGCCTTATTAAGGAGGGATATCTTCACAGCTATGCCGACATTTACGGCCTGAAAAATCATCGCCAGGAATTAATTGAAAAGGGAATTATAGGCAAGGAAAAAAATACCGACAAGATTTTGGCGGCGATTGAGGAATCTAAGAAGAATTCTCCGGACAAGTTACTAGCAGGCCTTGGCATCCGCAACGTAGGGGTGAGAACTGCCAAGGATATTATGAAACATTTTTCTGGCATCCAGGAATTGATGGGGGCAAAGGAGGAGACCCTACAGGGAATCTCTGATATTGGCCAGGTAACAGCTCGCTGTATTATCGAATTTTTTCAGGAGGAAGAAAATCAAAAGATTATGGGTGAGCTAGAGGCCTATGGTCTCAACATGCAGGTGGAAGAAGAGGAAGTAAACTCCCAGGTTTTCCTTGGAAAAACCCTGGTGGTCACCGGCACCCTGTCCCAAATGAGCCGCAAGGAAGCGGTGGAATTAATTGAAAAAAATGGAGGCAAGGCCAGTTCCAGTGTCAGCAAGAAAACCTCCATGGTTCTTGCGGGAGAGGCCGCAGGATCCAAATTAGATAAGGCAATCCAGTTAAATGTCCCAGTGATTTCCGAGGAAGAATTCCTGGAAATGATTAGATGACAATTTTTTCCTATAAGATATGGTCATATTGCATAAAAATATTGAATTTTCGCTGATTTTATAGTATGATATATATGTTAACTACGTGATAAAAAGGGGCATTGACATTTTTTGATGATTTATGAGGATAATCGTTAAAATTGATGCTTTGGGAGAGCTTTTTGACTTGAGACTTTATGAGTGAAAGCTTTTTAAGATAGGGTCCTGCAATCTTTTTATCGCAGGACTTTATTTCATTTTTTTGCCGCAAGATGTGGCTGGAAATTTTTTGTAACTAGGGAAAAGGTAGTTGTGAATTGGCTTCTTTTGGGATGAAGCAAAAATAGAAAACGAAGAGGATGATATTGATATGTTTGGACATGGCAAGAAAAAAAACGGTGGGGAAGATGAGAACTTACAGTCTGGTGCAGAATGGTCGTTGATGCCGGAGGAGGCAAGCAGACTCGAGAAGGAAGAGAAAATTCGAATCGCTGAGGAGAAGAAGCGACAGGCAGAGCGTGAAGCGGCTATTGCCAAGGACCCTACCTTAGATGAAAATTATGTATTTGATTATGGAAAGTTTGCATCCAATGTCAGTGATGGTTATTTAGGAGCTTATGCTGAGACTGTTGCTGCTCAGGAGGATGAGGATGATTTTATAGAGCCGCCAAAACCTTTGAACAACAAGGGTGATAATGAGGACGATGCCCCAGCAGGTTCTATGCCGGGCGCAACCTTGAGCGGTGGACGTGATAATGCTTCGGATCATGATTCTTCCGTTAGCGCTGATGATATTGAAAAGCGTCTCATGGAAGAGCAGATGCAGCAGATGAAGGCAGAAATGAGTCAGAAAATGCAGCAGATGC
>JAILSA010000181.1 GCA_024697885.1 Eubacterium sp.
CACGCGAAGGGAGATATCTCCGTCGTATTTGACCTGGGCAAAATCCCTTACACGCTTTAGAAGGCGGTTGGCCAGACGAGGGGTTCCTCTAGATCTTCTGGCAATCTCAAAAGCTCCCTCCTGATCTATGTCCACTCCAAAGACCTTGGCTGACCTGGTGATAATCTCTGCCAGCTCCTCTGTGGTATAAAATTCTAAGCGGTTAACCACCCCAAATCGGTCTCTCAGAGGGGCTGACAGCATTCCTGCCCTGGTGGTAGCCCCCACCAGAGTAAACTTTGGCAGGTCCATGCGAATACTCTTGGCCGCCGCTCCCTTGCCGATGACAATGTCAATAACATAGTCCTCCATGGCCGGATACAAAACCTCCTCCACCTGACGGTTGAGCCGGTGGATCTCATCTACAAAGAGCAGGTCCCCATCCTGGAGATTGTTGAGGATGGCCGCCATCTCCCCCGGCTTTTCAATGGCCGGACCGGAGGTGATTTTCAGATTTACATCCATCTCATTGGCAATAATCCCTGCCAGAGTGGTTTTTCCAAGACCCGGTGGCCCGTAAAAGAGCACGTGGTCCAGGGCCTCTCCCCTTCCCTTGGCCGCCTCAATATAGACCTTGAGATTTTCCTTCACCTTCTCCTGACCGATATAATCCTTCAAGAATTTAGGTCGCAGGCTATTTTCAATTTTGTAATCCTCTTCCATAATTTCTGTGGAAATCGTTCTTTTCTTCATGGCCACCTCACATATTCTTTAAGCTCAATTTTAGGACATCCTCCACCGTCATGTGGTCTTCGATATCCACCTGGCGGACAGCCTGTGTGGCCTCTGTAGAAGAGTAACCAAGAGCCACCAAGGCCTCTATGGCCTCCTTGCCCGCAGAGGAAACTGTCGGTCTCGATTCCGCCTTGCCCTCCTTTTGTGGTCCCCTGAGCATATCCTCCAAATCCACCTTGTCCTTGAGTTCCAAAATCAACTTGCTAGCCGTCTTGGCCCCTATGCCGGGAGCCTTGGAAATAGCCTTGGCATCGTCTGCCAGTATGGCAAAGCGCAGCTGGTCCACATCCATGACACTGAGAATGGCCAGGGCCCCCTTAGGTCCAATTCCATTGACCTTAATGAGGAGTTTAAACATTTCCAAATCCTCTCCGGACAAAAATCCAAAGAGCTTCATGTCATCTTCTTTTACGTGCATATAGGTAAAAATTTTCACCTGGTTGCCCGTCTGTGGCAACTCATCCAAGACGGTGGCTGGCACCAGAATTTCAAATCCTATGCCCTGATTTTCCACCACAATGGACTCCGTTCTTTTTTCCTCTAATATTCCTTTGACAAATGATATCATTTAAAAAACCTCCGTTAGGTAAGGGTGTCGAATGGATGCAGAACCGCCTGCTTGATTTTCAACCACAAAGGACGGTTCTTCCACTCCTCGTAGGTAACTTCCCGGCTGGCCGAGAAGGTCTTTTGAAAATCCCTTTTCACAGCATTTTTGAACTTGGTATCATAAATCCAAATGCCGTTTTCGTAGTGCAGGTAAAAACTGCGGTAATCCATATTAATAGTTCCTACAATGGCGGAGTGCTCATTGAGGACCACCTTGGAATGAATAAATCCAGGGGTGAATTCATAAATGCGGATTCCGTTTTTTAACAAAATTCCATAGTTGTACTCCGTCATCTGCTTGACGGTTTTCTTGTCCGGTATGCCAGGGGTAATCAGGCGAACATCCACACCTCGCTTGGCCGCCTCAATCAAGGAATCCACCATAGGCTCTTCCAAAAGCAGATAAGGAGTCATGATATAGAGAATTTTGCCGGCATACTGAATCATCTGGCGATAGCAGTTCCCCACAAAGGACCTGGTTCCAAGGGCCGGCCCATCCCTTAACACATGGCCATAAACCCTGGATTCAATCTGGTGCTTGTGGAACTTGTAGTAGTAGTCATAGTCCACTTCCTCGTTGCTGCAAACCACCCAGAGTTCCAAAAAGTTAATAGTCATAGGCCAGACCAAATCTCCCTGAACCCGGATGCCCGCATCCTTCCAGTAGCCAAATCTCTCCACCAGGTTGGCGTACTCATCTGCCAGGTTAAAGCCTCCCGTGTAGGCCACCTGACCGTCAATAACCAGAATCTTTCTGTGGTCCCTAAAATTCAAAAAGAGCTTGCTGGCATATTTTTGAATGGGATTAAAAACCTCCACCTGAAAGCCCTCTTTTTCCAATCTGCTGGCAAAATCCTTGCCGGTGCGAAGAAGGGCCCCAAAGTCGTCATAGAGAAACTTAATCTCCACTCCCTCGTAGAGTTTTCTCTTTAAAATCTCGTGGATTTTGTCCCAGAGAGCCCCCTCTGCCACAATGAAAAATTCCATGAAAATGAAGTGCTTAGCCTTCTCTAAATCCTCAAAAATGCTCTCGAAGGCCTCTTCCCCCGAGGAAAAATACAGGGCCTCGTTATTTTTAAATAGGGGAGATCCCTCTGAATCCATATACTTAGAGATTCGGGTGGTAACTGGGTGCTTCCTGGCAAATTCCCTGGCCACCTCCCGATCTCCCTGCAGGTGAGAATCCACCAGATTAATTTTTTTCTTGATTTTCTGATGGAGTTTGTTTCTCTTGCCCACCCTTCCCCACAGGGCAAACATAATATTTCCCGCGATAGGCAGGGCCACAACAATGCAGAGCCAGGCGTATTTATAGGACATGCTTCGGTTGTCATTGGTCAAAATCAAAATCGTCAGCATACCCAAAATCTCAATTATAAGGTAGGAAATGGAGGCATATTGTCTCAGGAAAAAAGGCAGGCCAATAATCAAGGCAAACTGTACCAACACAAGAAGAGCCACAATACACCCGCGGAAAAAGCCACTCAAACTATTTTGAACTCTTCCCTTGAGTCCCTGCAGATATTTTCCATCTGTCCGCTCTTTTTTTACTCTTGCCATGGTCTGCCTCCTTTCTCTTATTGGGTCAACTTAACAACCCTATACAAGTCAATATTGTACCATATTTTGCCTATTTACAACATAATTTTTTTTGGGGTATAATGTCCTTGCTAAGAAAAAAGGAGGATTTGTCATGTTACACTTGATAAAGGAATTGCATAACCCGGTTTGCTCCTGGAACCAGTGCCTGGCACCCCTGGGCGACACCCGGGAAAACACCTGTTTTTTCGACATTGAGACCACAGGTTTTTCCGGGAAGGTAGCTTCCTGCTATCTCATCGGCGCCGCCTCTATGCAAAATGGTAAGATGGAATTGCACCAGTGGTTTGCCGACGATTACCACAGCGAGAAGGACCTTCTGACCTCCTTTTTTGACTACTTGAAAAATTTTCGCAGCTTGGTTCACTTTAACGGAGACCGCTTTGACATCCCCTTTCTAGAGGACCGGTGTCGCTTTCTAAAAATCCCCTGTGGCTTTGAACACCTCAGAAGCATTGACCTGATTAAGGACCTCCGTCCCCTGAAGAATTTTCTGGGTCTGGAAAATTGCAAGCTAAAGACAGCAGAGTCCCTTTTGGGATTTAAGAGACGAGACACTTTTTCCGGAGGGGACTGCATCCAACTCTACAGCGATTTTATGCAAAAAAAGGTTTATCGGGATGACTCCCACAAGGATTGCCTAGACAAGCTTCTCCTCCACAACGAGGACGACCTGGTGGGCACTATTTTGGCCACCCAAATCCTGGCCTACAAGGCCCTCTCCTTCGGGCAGATTTCCTGGAACAAAACAGACACCACCCTGGTTCTAAGGGCCGACTTAAAACAGAACATCCCCCTTACCACAGACCAGGCAAAGGATTTCATAAGTCTTCACCTGGACCAAGATCAGATTTCCATAGGCATCACCCTCTATATGGGCTGCCTCAAACACTATTTTCCAGATTACAAGAATTATTATTACCTGCCAGAGGAGGATGTGGCCATACACAAAAGCGTGGCCTCCTTTGTGGACAGCAAGCACAGGGTCAAGGCCAAAAAGGAAAACTGCTATCTCAAAAAAGAGGGCTCTTT
>JAILSA010000186.1 GCA_024697885.1 Eubacterium sp.
TTACGTTCAGGGCCGCAACTATGTTTTGCCAGAGGATGTTCAGGAAGTGGCTGTGCCAGTATTGGCCCACCGTCTGCTCTTAAATGGAAAGGCCCGTATGAGCCACATTTCAGCGGCAGATATTATTGAAGAGGTGGTAAAGAGGGTACAGGCACCTAAGCTGTAAAGGAGAGAAAAATGACATTAGGAACATTAGTCTACCTCCTTCTGGGATTGTTTGGAATCTTTGTTTCCGTTTTTTACCTATACTACGGAACTGTGGCCATTGTGGGCCTAATGATTTTGATTCCCCTTTTCATGCTGGCCTTTTTGATTTTCATGAGACTTCGGGTCGGAGTCAAGGTGGATTCCAAAAACCCCATTGCTGAGAAGGAAAAAATGGACAAGCCTGCCCGGGCATCCATCACCATGCAGGTGGAGAACAAAAATCGCCTGCTTCCTGTGACCAAGGGAATTGCCAAGGTAGAGTATGTCAACCGTTTTACCGGGGAAAAGGGCAAGACCAAGGTTCGTTTTTCCGTGGACGGTGGAAAAACCAGAGAGAGGCGCATTGTGATTCCGGCCATGAACTGTGGAAACCTGGCAATCACTGTAAAAAAAGTGCGTATTTACGATTATCTCAGCATTTTTGCCTGGACCATTGGCAAGAATTTTGAGACCCAAAATGTTTTGATCCTGCCCCCTCTAAAGGAACTGCATTTGGGCAAGGATCGCTGGTACAACGAGACAAGCGAGGACAGTGACCGTTTTTCCCTCTACAAAAAGGGAGACGATCCTTCTGAGATTTTTGATATTCGAGAATTTGTGGACGGAGATAAGATTCAGCGAATCCACTGGAAGCTCAGCAGCAAGACCAGCCAGCTCATGGTCAAGGAGGGAAGTCTTCCCCTTGCCAAGTTGGTCAATGTCTTTATTGATTTGGCTATTCCGGGACACAAGGAGGAGAGAAAGCAAAACTCCAACCGCCTGGTTCAGGGGATTTACTCCCTGGCCATGTACATGATTGAGCACGCCATCCCCCTTCAGTTTATCTGGTATGACCGCCAGCCCGACGTGATTCACGAGGAAATCGTAGAGGACGAGGAAGAGTTGATTTGGATGCTGCAAGACCTGTTTAAATCGGATCCAACAGAGGACCCGGAGGAGCTTGTGAACCGCTACACAGAGTGGGGAGATGGCAAGGCCTTAGAATCTGCCATTTATCTCACAGTGGCAGACCACGAGGACTTGGATAATTGCGGATTGGTCCGTGACCACCTAGAGGTCATGGATTTACGAGGTGAAGAAATTGAGGTTCAGGAATAATAAACTGATAAATTTCATATTGGAAGCCAGCCAGTTGGTCTTGGTATTTTTGGGCGTTTTCTCTGCCCTCATGTGTAGTGCCACCAGCTTAGAGCTGACCTTTGACAGGAATATTGTATTTGGTGTTTTGGCGGGAACGACTGTGCTCTTCTATGCCCTTTTTTACACACTTGAGACCATTCCATGGGGAAAACTTTACGGAATCATCGGCCTTTTGCTCTTTTATCTGGCTCTCTTTCTTCGTTTTAAGGGAGAGATCAAAAAGGGCGTTGTAACCATGTTCAACAGTTTTCTCAAGGAGTTTATGAACTTCAACGGAGTAGACGTGGAACTTTTATCCTACAAGGATGAGTACGGGATTTCTCTGATATTTTCCACCAATTTGGTTTTGATTTTGGGCGGAGCTCTCATGATTGCCATAATCAGCGCCTTTTTCTACCGAAAAAGAAGGTCTTTCGTCTTTATTTTGCTGACGGTTCCTCTTGTTATTCTTCCCCTGGTTATTGGAAAAATCGGCTATTTTTCCAACATGGTTACCTACGGGGTAGTGGCTATGACCATTGTGGGAACCAGACACATGAGGACGGATGCCACAGACCGAAGACTGCGACAGAAGTTGTCCATAATCCTTATGGTTGTGGGCTTGATTTGCGGCGGTGTTTCTTATATTTACATGCCGCCAGAGCGATATGAGCGCGGAAAAGATAAAATTTCACAGATGAAAAATTCTGCGATTGCTTTGACTACCTGGTCCAAGGAGGATGTATCTAACTGGATTAAGAGCAATTTTAGCTCGGATATTTTGTCCTACGGCAAGGTGGGCAAAAAAGCAGAGCTCACATATACAGGAGAGACCGTTCTTCGCCTGAACGGGGCGATAGAGGTGGACAAGCCTATTTATCTCAAGGCCTATACAGGTGATTCCTACGAGGACAACCGTTGGTCCTCCCTGAGAAAAGATGACAGCTACATGGAGGAGCTGGCCGGTTTGGAGAGAGATGGTATTTCTCCGGACAACTGGCATATCCAGCTGCGAAACGAGCTGGGTGGTGGCTTCGAAAATATGTGGGAAATCTACGACCTAAAAATTCAGAATATAGGACTTGGTTATGGAAACTACCTGCTTCCATACGAGCCAGCCGTCACTCTCAAATCCGAGGAAAACGGCAGGGTGACAGTGGATAATCCCGGCATCGAGTACCATGCGGAGTACTATCCTTTTTACGCCGCAGCCATGAAGGAGGGCCTAGAAGAGAACAACTACAGCCTGGGAACTTCCAGCTTCTGGACAGGCAATGAGGTGGAGCGCCAAAAGATGAAGGAATTTGCCTGCAAGTACTATTTGCAGACGCCAGAGACCCTCAAGTCTGTGATTGAGGATTACAGAAAATATCTGACCGAGCAGGGAGACCTTTATAACAAGTATCACGCCAACCAGTTGGGGGAGGATGCCATTATAAAGGCCACCAAAAATTATATTTACGAGAGGGCTTCTTATACCCTGGCACCGGGAAAAACTCCTTCCGACAAGGATACAGTGGAATATTTTCTAAATGAAAATCACAAGGGATACTGCAGTCACTACGCCACAGCGGCGGCTATTCTCCTTCGAAGCGCGGGGATTCCAACCCGTTATGTAGAAGGTGTCTGTGTGCCGGTGGACCAGTTGCAGGAAAAATCGGAAACCGACGATAAAAATCAGCAGATCAATCTGGTAATCGATGTTCCTAACGAGGATGGGTCAACGGAAAAGCGGGTGACTAGCAAATTATTGAACAATTTGGTAATCGATGTTCCCGACGAGGATGTACACGCTTGGATTGAGGTCTATACAGATGAGTACGGATTTGTGCCTGTAGAGGTTACCCCTGGCAAGGGCGAGGAGACAGAATCCAAGACCAACAATGGAAATGATGAGGACAAGCAGGATGACAATCAGAATCAGGAAAATAATGAGAACCAGGAAAATAATGAGAACCAAAACCCACCGGAGGTAAGTGAGGAGCCTGAGACCATTACCCCGACCCCAATGGTATCAGAGGTGCCAGAGGAGTCCATGGAATTTGAGGACATTGATGGCAACGAGGAGCCATCAGAGGCCAGCCAGCAAAAGAGTTTGGCTTGGAGGATTATATCCAAGGTACTAATTGGCCTGGGAATTTTGATTGGAATTTTGATTTTGCTTGAGGGCCAGAGGAGAATTCGAATTTCCCTCTTCCAGAAAAAGCAAAAAAGATACAAGGGAAGGAAAAAAATCCGCTGGATGTACCGCCATATGCTTCCTATGCTTTTGTCCTATAACATTTTCTATCAGAGACAGACAGTGGCGGAGTACAGGGCAGAAATCGCCGAGGCCCTGGGCCTTAAGGAAAGTCAAATCGAAGTTTTTGTGGACTGCCTCTTTAGGGCGAGATTTGGCCTGGATGACTTTGAGGAAGAGACCATGAAGGCGTTCTCAGATCAGTTTAGAATGATTCGAGAGAAGGCATACCGGGAGGCCAAGCTTCCAAGGCGCCTTTACTACATGTATATTGTAGCTCTTTAGGAGACGGAGGAAGTCTATCTCAGGGCAAGGTATTATCATACAAATTTTCTTCAGGAGTAATTGTAAATCAGGTTGATGGAAGCTATTTATATTGTGTTGTTGCAGAGGTTGGGCCTGATAAACCGATTGTGGACGAGGTCTCAATTTATGCAGCAGGGCTAATGGCAGGGGTAGAACTGCCAAAGTCGAGAAAACAAGTAACACGAAGACATATGATTGGAAATAATGCGCCTATAGGTTTGTGGAAAATTATTCTCTTTCGATCATCCTCCCCAAAACCAAAAGAGAAGAAAAATGGCTGGAAATATAAAAAGGCCAAGAAGTTTAAAGAGCAAATCAAAATTATTGGACAACGGCATTATTATTCGACAGGACAGTGTTTAAATGATATTTGAGTGGGAGCAGGGAGAAATGTTAAATGAATGGAAAAAAAATAGTATTGTTTCTTGTGATTATACTGACAGGATGTACATCTGTAAAAGAGAGCAGGGGATTAGATGATGATACGCAGGGGGAGAATACAATATCCGAGAATATCATGGATTATAGTACAGACTATATAACAGACGGTGCAATCACAGGCAGTGCTGTAATGGATGTGGATAATAATAAATCGCATAAACTTATAAACTGGAAAGAAGCCAAGATTGTTGATATTGGATTTTACCCGAGGTTTGCAGAAAGTACAGTTGCTCAAGATGACAAGTATATATTTTATCCAGATGAAGGGGATAAAATTATGAGGGTTGAAAAAACAACTGGTGAGAGAAAATGTATTTTTAAACTGCAGGATGTAAAAGAGGGAACAGGGGCACAACTTTGTCTGGCTGGCAATAAGTTATTTATTGAATATGAAGGGACAATTTATCGCTGTTCTGTCGATGGAAGCCGTGTAAAAATAATTGCAGATGATACGAAAGAGAGATTTGCTTCGCTTATTGAAAATTGTTCTCTGGAGGATGAATGGATGATTCGGGGAATGGAGTATTATAGGGGGAATCTTTACTTGTTTACAGATTATTGCAGTGTTGTAAAATTAGATTTGAAAAGTGGCGAATTTGCAGAGGTGGCTGAAGCGGTGGACTCAGCATGTTTTTATGGTTCATCGTTGTATTGTGCGGATGTCTATGACCAATATCTCTGCAAAATAAATCTTAATACGGAAAAGAAACCATTGTCAGAGGGAAGAAAAGAACAGAGGGGGAACAAAAAGAATATTATGAACAAGTTATGGAGGTTGATAATCAGATTTATTACACCTATTATAAAAGAGGATGTGTACCTTCTGTTTATAGGTACAATGGAAAGGGTGATGATGAGGAGATTTTTACTTTTCAGGGATCTGGGATTGATTTTCAGGTTACTCAGACAAGTGGAGATAAGATAATAGCTGAATATGATTTCCATCCCAATAAGCAGATACAGATTTATGATATAAAAAGTGGTGAGTCAATGACGGCATCTGTTCCGGAAGATTTTTTTACAACGGTTTCTGTGGTTGATGATGTGATTTTTTATAACAGAGAGCCATTGGAGGATTTGTACCTTTCTGTATTTTTTTTGAAAGATTAAATGGTTATCAGAAAAAAGAAAAAAGAGACAACGAAGCTCACAAAATATAAAGATGTGGTCAAGAATTATACCTATGACAGTGCCGGAAATAAAGAATCCTTTGTGGTCAAGGTGGGCGACAATAAGGAGTTGTCACTGAATTATATCTACGATGGAGAATCAAAGTTGACGTCGGTAACGGATGAAAACGGAGAAGAAGTCGTGGGCTATGCCTATGATACCGATGGTAACTTGTCTGAACGAACAGTAGCGGGCAATGGCATGACAACAAGCTACGCCTATGATTACCAGAACCGACTGACAACACTAAAGAACAGCACCGGTTCCGGCGTGATTTCAGAATATACGTCAGAATACCTTACCAACGGTCAGAAGTCAAAGGAAGTATCGAAGGTACAGAACAAAGACGGCAAGACCGAAGAGAAGACAGTCTTTGTCTGGGACGGAGACCAGTTAGTGATGGAACTTTCCGAGGGCGGAAAAGTTCAGAAGCGTTACCTTAGAGGAAATGACCTTGTACTGGCAGATGAAGGGAAAGATTCGGAAACGACTTTTTATGTGATGGATTCCCATGGAAATCATAGGTTAAAAAAGAAGTTATCACGCAAGTAAAGGGCATACTTAAATAAGCCATTAGAAACAAAAAAACTACAGAGCGTGAGAATTGTCATATGCGGCTCATCTTCTCGGGGTTTGCAGTATAGCTTCTTGTTAAAAACATCAGAAAAAAATGGAGGGCAATTGATATTTTTAACACTATTTGTGTTGTCAACGGAATGGCGGCGGAGTGGAGACCGATTATGAAAAGAAAAGTAATTATATTACTAATATTCGTGTGTTGTAGTATGCTGATTTCTTCTGATAATCAGGGAAGAAATATAAGTTTGAAAGAGAATAATATTAATTTAAAAACAGAAGAGGTGAAAGAAGCATATGAATATGCTAAAAATCTTGAAGTTTGGCATTCAGTTTTAATGAATACACAAGAATATAGTCAGGTTGCAGAGAGTAAAATACATAAAAATGAAAAATTAGATGTATACAGGGAAAAAGAAGTGGATTCTAATACA
>JAILSA010000215.1 GCA_024697885.1 Eubacterium sp.
CGTTCGATTTATTTGGTGTTTCTATTCATATAGAAACGAATTGAATCGGGTTGGTTCATTCAATATCTTGAATGCATACCCTTGAAATAATTTTTTGAAATCTTTCAAGGTTGTCTCAATGTTCAATTATCAAGGTACTTACAAATGATATTTTTTAAACCAAATCATCTTGTTCGATTTAGTTTTTTTGCTGTTCGCTTTTCCGCGTCAGCAAAAAGTAGTATATCAAATTGTTTTGTGTTTGTCAACAACTTTTTTAAATTCTTTTTTGCTCTCGCTCAAGTAATTTATCGCGTCAACGAGTTATATCTTATCAACATTTCCTGGGATTGTCAACACTTTTTTGTGGAAAACTTAAGTTTTTTTCCCACTTATCCACTCTACCCCAATATTTGGTGCTTTTATCCACAAAAGACACCATCTCTTGATTTTGTATTTGAATCCTCAGAGATTTCTTTTTCATTATATAGATAAAAGCCATTTCCAGATCCCAAAAACAGATTTTTCAACCTTCTTCTTTTTTATAAGAGGAGATTGATGTTTTTTGGCCTTTATAGACTTTACAATAGAGGGAAAATTGTGGTATATTCAAATGGCTGATTAAATTAATTTGTAATATACAGGAGGAAAGAAATGGCTTTATTACAAGATTGGCGTGATTACGCTTACGGCGAAGAAATGCAGAACTCTAAAAAAGGACAGGAACTCTGGAGTAACTACTTCGAATTGGAGAAGGGAATCTACGAGCAGCTCTTGGCAGACCCTACTAAGGTAGAGGAAGGAACTGTTGAGGCTTTGGCTGGCAAGTACGATGTACCGCTTTCCATGATGGTTGGATTCTTGGATGGAATCAATGACAGCCTCAAGGAGCCTAACCCAATTGAGACCATGGAGAAGGATACCCAGGTTAAGTTGGATATAGATTTGGAAAAACTCTACTACAACATGGTGGATTGCAAGGCTGAATGGCTCTACAATCTCCCACAGTGGGACAACCTTTTGACCGAAGAGCGACGCAAGGAACTCTATAAGGAGCAAAAAAATTCCGGTACGATCCGCAACGAGAATCGCAAGGTTGGTCGCAACGATCCATGTCCATGCGGAAGTGGCAAGAAGTTCAAACAGTGCTGCGGACGATAACCAAAAAATTATAATATCAAAAAAGGCTCTCTGGTAACTTGCCAGAGAGCCTTCTTTATTTACCTCAATCTTCTTTTTTTCCCAGAATCAACTTGGCCAGTGGTTTTTCCACGAAAAAGGTTAAGAGGGTGGCCACAATCAGCGAAATGGCCAAACTCAAAATAAAGTATCCCCAGGCCCAGCCGTGGTCTGTCATCCAACCGTCATTGCCCCCCTGCCAGGATGGAATCTTGAACTCCTTGAGCTTGACGGCAATGTACTGGTGAACCATGTAGAGGTTAAAGGATATGGCAGCCAAAAACTTCATGCCCCTGTTATCCCAAATCTTCTTGTACCAGTCACAGGCAAAAATGGTGCTGATAATAAAAATCAAAAATACGAGGGACAAGAGGTAGCGATAGTCCACCTGCCATTTTTGCTCCATACCATTCCCGTATCCTCCCCTGTGGTCGCACATAATTTTGTATAACCAAATCATGGCCACAGAAGTGAAGGTGGCTAAAATTGCAGCTCCCTTGTTCTTTTCCTTGTTTTTGGTCATGGAAACATAGATATAAGCTCCCATCATTCCGTTGGCATAAACAGCGGCAAAGGTGAGAGTATTGTTGACATATTTTCCCATGTCTATGGACATGTGGTTTTTGGAAATCAAAAGGGATACCAAAAGTCCCACTGCTGTCATGGACCAATAGGTAATCCATGGCTTCTTCTGGAAGGCCTTGGCCAGGAGTGGAAAGACAATATAAAATTGCATGATAACTCCCACTGTCCACAGCACTCCGTTTAGGTGGGTTGCCTGATTAGAGGCCTCGAACCAGTTGTGAACAAACAAAAGGTGTGGCAAGAGGTCCTTAAACATGGCCCCCATATCTCCGCCGTACTCCCCTAAGGGAAGGGCGAAACAAAGCAGGGTCACCAGTATAATAAGATAGTAGGACGGCATGATGCGGGCAATTCTCTTCCTATAAAAAGTTCCCGCTGAAGGATTTTTGTCCCCGTAAACCATATGGCGGGCATAAGGTAAAAAGAGGCAAAAGCCCGACAAAAGAATCATCATGTCAACCATAATAGCGCCGTGTCTAGGCAACCAGTCCAGGTTAATCACTTCACCCACTACAGGCTGAAGCCAGGACTGCTGCCACAAATGGAACCATACAATTACCAAAACGGCAACGGCACGAATTCCATCCAGGACCCCAATATACTTGGCCTCATAAGGCGAGGTAGCCTGCTTGGCCTGGCCCGTGGCAAAGCCTCTCGGTTGGCTTCCCACTGCCTCCAAATTCAAATCATTCATCCTGTAACTCCCCTCTCTTCACAGACATTTTTGCCTGTCTAACTATGCCAGTGCTGCAGTGATGATTGCCATGGAGTAAACCTCCTGAGCATTACATCCGCGGGACAAGTCATTGATTGGCGCATTGAGTCCCAACATAATTGGGCCGTAAGCGTCAAAATGTCCCAGTCTCTGAGCAATTTTGTAACCGATGTTACCAGCGTTGATGTCAGGGAAGATAAAGGTGTTACATGAACCTGCCACATTGCTATTCGGACATTTGGTGCGGGCAACTCTTGGAGAAACGGCTGCGTCAAACTGAACCTCTCCAATAATAGGAAGACTTGGGTCAAGTTCCTGAGCCTTCTCTGCTGCAATTCTCATCTTATCTACATCCTCTCCCTTGCCGGATCCCAAGGTAGAATAACTCAAAAATGCCACTTTAGGGTCGATGCCAAAAATCTTGGCACACTCTGCACAATCCACTGCGATCTCTGCCAACTCATCCTCGTTTGGCTTAATGTTAATGGCGCAATCACCCATGGCCAAAACGGAGTTTCCGTCTGTGGCGGACTCACGAACCAGAATAAAGCAAGATGCAACAATGTTTTTGCCAGGCTTTGTCTTGATAATCTGAAGGGCTGGGCGAACGGTGTCTGCTGTGGAATAAGTAGCTCCACCCAAAAGGGCGTCTGCCTTGCCCATTTTTACCAGCATGGTGCCGAAGTAGTTGCCCTGCTTGCAGGTCTCTCTGGCCTGGTCAAGAGTCATACCCTTGGATTTACGAATTTCATAGAGCTGCTGTGCCATCTCATCCATGCCCTCGTAGTTCTCAGGGTCGATGATCTGGGCGCCGCGGATGTTGAAGCCGCTCTCCTCGGCAGCCCTTTCAACCTCTTCCTTATTACCAATCAAAATCGGTGCCAAAAAGGTACTTGCCAAAAGTCTTGAGGATGCCTCAAGAATTCTTGGGTCATTACCCTCTGTAAAAACAATTTTCTTTGGATTCTCTCTCAAAATATTAATCAGCTGTCCAAACATTTACTAGTTCCTCCTATGTTCTCTTTGATATATGTAGTCCTGGCTTTATATGAAAAACCAGGGAAAAAGGCTTAGTCTTAACTTTTATTTTAACATTCTAACAGGCTTTTCGCAACCGATTTACAAGCCGTATTCCTGAGCCAGGGCCTTGAAGGCTGGCAGGGAATTTTGAATTTGCTCTGTGCTGACGCAGTAGGAAATGCGGACAAAGCCCGGTGTTCCAAAACTGTCAGCAGGCACCAAAAGGAGCTCGTGCTTCTTGGCTTTTTCCCCAAAGGCAGTGGCGTCTTCTTCCGGCGTCTCCATAAAGAGGTAAAAGGCACCGTCTGGCGCAATGCAGCGGAAGCCATAGCTTGTCAGGGCTTCGTAGAGAATATCCCTGTTCTTCTTATAAATGGAAATATCTGCAGTCTGTCCCTGACACTTGCCAATCAACTTCTGGAAGAGGCTTGGGGCACAGACATAGCCCAAAACGCGGCCGGCGCCACAGATGGCAGCGTAAAGATCTTTCCAGTCCTTGGCCTTGTTGGACACGGCAATGTAGCCAATGCGGTCTCCCGGAAGGGAAAGGGACTTGCTGTAGGAATAGCACACCAAAGTGTTGTCATAGTAATTCATAAGGTATGGAACCTTCACGTCTCCGTAAACCAACTCACGGTAAGGCTCGTCGGCAATCAAAAAGATTTCCTTGCCGTACTCCTTTTGCTTCTTCTCCAAAACAGCGCAAAGACTCTTAATGCAGTCCTCTGTCAAAACCACACCGGATGGGTTGTTTGGCGAGTTCACAATCACAGCCTTGGTCTTGTCTGTAATAGCCGCCTCAAAGGTGGCAGGGTCAATCTGGAAGTCCTCCCTCCGGCTGTCTACCTGAACCAACTTTCCTCCCACGCCCTCAATAAAGACGCGGTACTCAGGGAAAAATGGGGAGAAGACGATAAACTCATCCCCCTCCTCGTACAGGGCCTTGAGACTGATGGTCAGAGAAGCTGCTGCCCCGCAGGTCATGTAAAAATTGTCCCCTGTCAGGTCCGTGCCGTGCTGGCCGTTTACATAATCTGCAATGGCCTGGCGAGTTGCGGCATCTCCCTGGGCTGAGGTGTAGCTGTGAAGGGACATAGGGTCGCTCTCCTTGACCATCTGACAGAGAGTGTCTGTCACCACCTGAGGTGCTGGTACCGATGGGTTTCCAATACTGAAGTCAAAAACCTTGTCCGGTCCGATCTCCGCCTTTCTCTGGTTTCCATATTCAAACAAGTCGCGGATAACAGAGCGATTTGTTCCTAACTGATGCATTTTTTCTGAGTACATGTTTTTTTCCTCCTGTTTTTTATTTCATGGCATCTCGGATTGTCCTAATCTGGATTTCGTAATCCGAGAGTCTTTTTGATTTCTTTATTTTCTTCCAGGTCTTGTCCGGGTCCGGCATGGATTTTGCCATAAAGGACCAGACCTCCTTTAACTTGTATAGGGTGGGAATCTCCGGCATGATCTCCCGGTAGCGGCGTCTGAGGGTCTCCTCAAAGGCCAGAAGTTCCTCGGGGCTTGCAGGATCTCCTCCCCCCATTTCCCGGCCAAGGGAGGGCCTGGTCAAAAGGCCTCGCCCCATCATGACGGGCACTTGGGGAAATTCCTCCTGGATTTTTTCGTAGTCTTCCACCGAATTAATGTCCCCGTTATAGCAGAGGACCAGGTCCGTGTGGGCCCTGGCCCAGGAAAAAAATTCCGGATGGACCGGCCCCCGGTAGTAGTCCTCCCTGGTTCTTGGATGGATGGTCAACTCCTTGACCGGAAACTTGTTGTAGATTTCCAATATCCTGTAGAATTCCTCGGGTTCTTTCATGCCCAGCCGGGTCTTAATAGAAATCTGGGACTTGCACTTGTCATAGATTTCCTGGAGAAAGTCCTCTAAGTCCGGCAATTTTTCCAGGAAGCCAGAACCCCGTCCCTTGGATACCACTGTGCCGGAGGGGCAGCCCAGGTTCAGATTGACCTCCTCATATCCCATGTCGTAGAGGCAGTTGGCTGTGAAGATAAACTCCTCTGGGTGGTTGGACAGGATTTGGGGAATCATTGTGACTCCCTGGTTGTTTTCCGGCAAAATATCCCGCCTCTCCTTGCTCTTAAAATTGTGAGAGGAGGAGGGGGAAATAAAGGGGGCGTAATAGCGGTCCACCCCTCCAAAAAATTCCTGATGCGTTTTTCTGTAGAGGAAGGATGTGATTCCCTCCAAGGGGGCAAAATAGATCATAATTTTTTTACTCCTTTGCAATACTAAAACAGTATAGCACAAGACGGCGATTTTCTAAAGTATTCTTTACTTTGACAAAAAATTCTTGTATACTATTGGGGTAAAATTACTATTGGAGGTTTTAATAATGAAAAAGAAATTAACCAGTCTCTTTCTGGTTCTTATGTGTATCTTTAGCTTGACAGCTTGTGGCTCCTCTGCTGCTGTTGAATTCAATGCAGGCGAGTACA
>JAILSA010000238.1 GCA_024697885.1 Eubacterium sp.
AAAGACCTCTCCTTGCCATCCTTAGAGATGTGGAGCATGGCCCTTTTGTCGGGACACTTCTTGGCCAGTTTATCTACAATGTCAAAGGCAAAGTTGAAGTTATCATCATTAGTAAATTCAATATTTTTTAATACGCCATTGGCATCCTCATCTACCTTAATAAATGGAAATACCACTGCATCCTTACTTATACTCATGGTTTATTCTTCCTTTCTCAGTCATTTTTCGCATGTGGTTTTGAAAACCACATCACAAGGTAAAGGTTACATCATCCCTCCTCTTTTGTCAACCAAAAGCACGAAAAAAAGCCTTTTTTTACAAATTTTTCTAATTGAAATATGTTATCATTTGTGATAGAATGTTTACTGCTATGGACTAAATTACACATTATTGAGATTGGAGATTGGAGGACAATTATAAATGTTCAAAATCGTCGAAAAGAAATCGTTAAATCCTACGGTTTCTAAAATTACTGTTGAGGCGCCATTGATTGCCAAGAAGGCAGAGCCGGGACAGTTTATTATTTTCCGTACATTTGAGGATAGCGAGAGAGTTCCTCTCACCATCGCAGACTTCGACCGTCAGGCTGGTACTGTTACTATTATCTACCAGATCGTGGGCGGTTCTACTATGGAGCTTGACCAGCTTAAGGAAGGAGATTACATCCACGACTTCGTAGGACCTTTGGGAGTGCCAACTCACACAGAGGGACTGAAGAAGGTTGCCGTTGTGGGCGGAGGTGTTGGATGCGCCATCGCTTATCCTGTAACCAAGAAGCTTCACGACCAGGGAGCTGAGGTTCATGCCATCGTGGGATTCCGCAACAAGGACTTGGTAATCTTAGAGGACGAGTTCAAGGCAGCTAGCGACAAGCTCTGCATGATGACAGACGACGGAAGCTACGGCGAAAAAGGTCTGGTTACCAATGCTCTGGAAAAACTGATCCAGGAAGGCAACGAGTACGACGAAGTAATTGCCATCGGACCTTTGATCATGATGAAATTCGTATGTCTCACGACGAAAAAATATGACATTAAGACAGTTGTCAGCATGAACCCAATTATGATAGATGGAACAGGTATGTGCGGTGGATGTCGTCTGACTGTAGGCGGCGAGACCAAGTTTGCCTGTGTCGACGGACCGGACTTTGACGGTCACCTGGTAGACTTTGACGAGGCTATGCACCGTGGAACTATGTACCGCGACTTCGAGGCACATGCCAGAGAAGCCGACTGCAACTTGCTTAAGAAAGGAGACCAGTAATCATGGCTCAACAGAGAAATATGGATAAAAACAAGACTCCAATGCCTGTACAGGATCCGGATGTCAGAAATAAAAACTTTGATGAGGTTGCCCTTGGTTATACCTATGAGATGGCTGTCAACGAGGCACGCCGTTGCCTGGGTTGTAAGAACAAGCCTTGCGTGGGAAAATGTCCTGTTCGCATTGACATTCCTGCCTTCATTGCCAAAATCGCCGAGGAAGATATTGAAGGAGCTTACGAGATTCTATCTAAGTCCACTTCCCTTCCAGCTGTCTGCGGACGCGTTTGTCCACAGGAGTCCCAGTGCGAGAGCATGTGTGTGCGAGGAAAAATGGGTGAGCCTGTTGCCATCGGTCGTCTGGAGCGTTTTGTGGCAGACTACCACAGAGAGCACAGCACAAGCCTTCCTACACCACCAGCCCAGAACGGACACAAGGTGGCTGTAATCGGAGCAGGTCCTTCCGGACTGACTGCTGCCGGAGATTTGGCTAAACTTGGTTACAAGGTAACTATTTTTGAGGCCCTTCACCTGGCCGGCGGAGTTTTGATCTATGGTATTCCTGAATTCCGTCTTCCAAAAGTAATTGTAGAAAAAGAGATTGAAAACCTGAAGGCCATTGGCGTAGATATTGAGACCAACATGGTAATCGGAAAGGTTCTCACCATCGATGAGCTCTTTGAGATGGGCTATGAGGCCATCTTCATCGGTTCCGGTGCCGGCCTTCCTAGATTTATGAATATTCCTGGCGAGAGCCTCAAGGGCGTTTACTCCGCCAACGAGTTCCTGACCCGTATCAATTTGATGAAGGCTTACAAGCCAGACAGCAAGACTCCAATCCAGCACGCCAAGAAAGTTGCTGTTGTCGGTGGCGGTAACGTTGCCATGGACGCTGCTAGAAGTGCTAAGCGCTTGGGCGCTGAGGAAGTTTACATCGTATACCGCCGTGGTATGGATGAGCTTCCAGCCCGTAAAGAAGAGGTTGAGCACGCAGAGGAAGAGGGAATCATCTTTAAGACACTCAACAACCCAGTAGAAATCCTGGGCAATGAGGATGGCATGGTGTCCGGTATGAAGTGTGTAGAGATGGAGCTTGGCGAGCCAGACGAGAGCGGTCGTCGCCGTCCTGTTGTCAAGGAAAACAGCGAGTTCGTTTTGGATGTTGACTCCGTAATCATGTCCATCGGAACCAGCCCTAACCCATTGATTCGCTCCACCACTCCTGGTTTGGATGCCAACAAGTGGGGCTGCTTGATTACCAAGGATGAGTCCGGTCTCACCACCCGCGATGGCGTATATGCCGGCGGAGATGCAGTTACCGGTGCTGCTACTGTTATTCTGGCCATGGGAGCTGGAAAAGACGCAGCAAAGGCCATTGACCAGCAGATCATGGGAACCAAGGCTGAGTAAGCAAGGTCTTTCCCAATTCACTTATGAGATAAACAAAGAGCTCTGGATTTAAAATCCAGAGCTCTTCTTATTTTGTATGTTATTCTTTAGAATTGTCCGAGCAGGAGCAAGCTCCTGCCTGGGCTTTTTTTCTCTGACAATCTCCCGCCATGGGGCAACCTATACAGGCTCTTCCTTTTTTCTTTTCCCTATATATATAGTAGGAAGCCCCTCCCACAATGGCAAGAATAATCAAAATTCCAATAATATCAACTAATGCGAACTGCATACGCTTCACCCACCTTAGGCTGCAAGTTTATACTCCGCTTCCATTTTAGCACTGTTTTTCTTGGTCAGGTATACAATGAATCCTGCAAAGGCAAGGACTGCAATGAGTCCAGGAACAAATCCTGCTCCCAAGCTTCCTGTAGTGATCAGTGTACCAATCTGGTATACCAAGAATCCTACGGTAAAGCCTGCTGCCAACTGAAGACCAATGGCTCCCCAGAACCACTTAGCAGATTTCATCTCGGAGTTCATAGCACCTAAAGCCGCGAAGCAAGGTGGTGTGTAAAGGTTGAACATAAGGTAAGCAAGTGCTGCTACCTTGGTGATTGCCATAGCTGTCATAACCTCGTTTCCGCCGCCTGTCAGAGCCAACTCCTCTGTGTCGATGAAGTTTGTCAAAGCGTAAACTGTGGCGATGGTTCCCACTACGTTCTCCTTGGCGATGAATCCTGTAATAGCCGCTGCTGCCAACTGCCAGGATGCAATACCGATAATTGGTACCAAGAGGTAGGAGAATGGTCCGGCAATACCAGCCAGGATTGAAGTGCTCTCCGCTCCCTCTTCTACCACCTGCAACTGCCAGTTGAAGGTCTGCATAATCTGAACTACTGTGTTACATACCAAGATAATAGTTCCGGCCTTTACAATGTAGGCCTTTCCACGCTCTAACATGGATTTTATTGCCTGCCAAAGGCTTGGCACCTTGTACTCAGGCAACTCAATAATAAAGAATGATTTTCTGTATTTCATACCGGTTACTGCCTTGATCAAAAGGGCTCCAAGGAGTACCAGAACAATACCTAACATATAACAAATAAAGCTGATCCACTTGGATTCAGGGAAAAATGCACCTGCAAAAAGTGCAATAACAGGAAGCTTGGCTCCACATGGCATAAAGGTTGCCAACATAGCAGTGGAACGGCGCTCTCTCTCGTTGCGGATGGTACGGCAAGCCATAATAGCTGGGATACCACATCCGGTTCCAATGATCATAGGAATTACGGATTTACCGGAAAGTCCTACGCGCTTAAAGATTGGATCAAGTACTACAGTGGCTCTGGACATGTATCCGCAGTCCTCTAAGAGGGCAATGAGGAAGTACATAACCATAACCAGTGGAAGGAATCCAACTACGGCTCCTACACCGCCGATAATACCGTCAACCAAGAGGGCGTAAACAAATGGATTGGCATCTGCCATCTTGTCTCCTACCCAACCCTGGAAGGACTCAATCCATCCAACCAGGTAGTCAGCCAGGTAAGTACCTACTGTGGTCTGAGAGATATAGAACACAAGCCACATAATACCGGCGAAAATCAAGAGGCCGGCAACTGGGTTTGTCACTACCTTATCAATAGCATCTCCCACTGTCTTATCCTTAGTGAATACCTTGCGGTTCTCAACATCTTTTACAATCTGATTTACGAAGTCAAAACGCTTGCGGTCTGCTGTCTCTACCGCATCCTTATCGTGAAGGTCTACATTTCCCTCGTCGTAAGGTGCCTTCTGGCCCTTGCCCTCTAGGTCTGCTGCCAACTTCACTGCCTCTTTTAATCCCTGATCGGAAGTAGAGACGGTGGCGATTACTGGACAACCGAGCTTCTCAGAAAGCTTTTTCTCATCGATTTTATTTCCCTTTTTGTCATTGACATCGCTCTTGTTCAAAGCGACTACCACTGGAATTCCAAGCTCCAAGAGCTGGGTGGTAAAGAAGAGGCTTCGACTCAAGTTGGTAGCATCTACAATATTAATAATCGCATCTGGATGCTCATTTTTTACATAGGCACTGGTAATGCTCTCCTCTGATGTAAATGGGGACATGGAATAAGCACCTGGCAAATCTACGGCAATCAGTTCCTTCCCGCTCTCATTGTAAGCCTTTTTGATTGGACTTTCTTTTTTGTCTACCGTAACACCGGCCCAGTTTCCAATCTTCTCCCTGCGACCAGTAAGAGCATTATACATAGTAGTCTTACCGCTGTTGGGGTTACCTGTTAAAGCAATACGCATTTTCATTCCTCCTAGCTGTGTCTTGCTAATTTTACTTGTTAGCTACCTGGATGGCTGCCCCTAACTCTGCATCAATGCTGTAACGGGCATCCTTAATAGAAACTACAAGATTTTTTTTCCTGTCAACTACCGTTATAGGTTCTCCACTATAACATCCAAGCGAAAAAAGGAAGCTTTCCATCTCCTCATCACCTTGAGTGTCGATGGCATCTATAACGTATTCCTGGCCAAGTTCAACTTCGTTTAATGTCATAACCGTTTCCTTTCACTTACTTCGATTAGTTGCGTCTAATC
>JAILSA010000221.1 GCA_024697885.1 Eubacterium sp.
TGTGTCGCAGATCTCTGCAGTAAATTTCACCCCGTACTCATTCAGTAAATTCTCTACCAGGGATGTATCATTTACATAGCCTGTGTAGTAGGAAACCTTGAAGAGGGCGCCGTTACTGCTGTCCATCTTTGGCTCAATGTAAATCAGGTTGCTCTTAAAGGTAACCTTCTCTACCTGCCCCTCCTTCAACATAGCAATAAACTTTGTATAAGTAATCTCCTTCTGCGTGTTACTTTGAATCTCATTATTCAAAAAGAGAATCATGCACAGGGCAAAAAGGGCCGCTGCCACGCAGATGATCAAATTGGTCCGATTCCTCTTTTTCCTATTGGGATCCTGATCCGGACGATTGTTATCTCCGTTAAAATTCATCCAAAGTACCTCTCATTTCCTATAATTATGTCAATGTTAATAGTATAAAAGATTTTTTCCTATAAATCAATGGAAGAAATGTGAAGTCTTTATGTAGAACTTTCTCAAAAAATCACTTGAAAGTAGGGAAAAAAAAGTCTATACTAGTACCATATGTTTATTTTTTTATTTGATTAGTTTTAATTCGTAGATGGAGGAAGAAAAATGGCTGTTAAGTATGTATTTGTCACAGGTGGAGTTGTTTCCGGACTCGGAAAGGGAATTACCGCCGCATCCCTGGGACGACTTTTGAAAATGCGTGGCTATCAGGTAACCATGCAGAAGTTTGATCCTTATATCAATATCGATCCAGGTACCATGAACCCAATCCAGCACGGTGAGGTTTTTGTTACCGACGACGGCGCCGAGACCGATTTGGACTTGGGTCACTATGAGCGTTTTATCGATGAGAGCCTGACCAAGCAGAGTAATGTAACTACTGGTAAGGTTTATTGGTCTGTTCTCTCCAAGGAGCGCCGCGGCGATTACGGCGGAGGTACTGTTCAGGTTATTCCTCACATTACCAACGAGCTCAAGAGCCGCTTCTACCGCAACGATGGCTGCAAAGATACTCAGATTGCCATTATCGAGGTCGGTGGAACCGTTGGAGATATTGAGAGCCAGCCATTTTTGGAGGCCATTCGTCAGTTCCAGTTAGATGTGGGACACGAGAATGCGATTTTGATTCATGTAACTCTGGTACCTTATTTGAAGGCATCCCAGGAGTTAAAGTCCAAACCAACCCAGGCCAGCGTAAAAGAGTTGCAGGGAATGGGAATTCAGCCAGACGTTGTAGTTTGCCGTACTGAGATTCCTTTGGACAAGGCCATTCGCGACAAAATCTCCCTCTTCTGTAATGTACCAAACAGCCAGGTAATCCAGAACCTTGATGTAGAGACCCTCTATGAAGTACCACTTGCCATGGAAAAAGAGCACTTGGCTCAGACCGTTTGCAAGTGTCTCCAGTTAGACTGTCCAGAGCCAGATATTCAGGGTTGGGAAAACTTAGTAGAATCCATCAAACATTTAAATAAAGAAGTAACAGTTGCCCTGGTTGGTAAATACACCGCCCTTCACGACGCCTACATCAGCGTAGTTGAGTCCCTCAAGCACGGTGGTTTTGCCCACAATGCCCAGGTCAACATCAAGTGGGTTAACTCCGAGGAAGTTACTCCAGACAATGTGGCAGACATCCTGTCCGATGTCAGCGGAGTCCTGATTCCAGGAGGCTTTGGCGATCGCGGAATCGACGGTAAAATCTATGCCATCCAGTATGCCCGTGAAAACAATGTTCCATTCTTGGGTCTCTGCCTGGGAATGCAGCTTAGCATTGTAGAGTTTGCCCGCAATGTGATTGGCTGGAACGATGCCCACTCTGCCGAGTTGGACCCATCTACCACTCACCCGGTAATTCACCTGATGCCAGATCAGAACGGCATCGAGGACATTGGTGGAACCTTAAGACTCGGCTCCTATCCATGTGTTCTCGACAAGGACAGCAAGGCCTTTGAGGTTTACGGCTCCGACACCATTCATGAGCGTCACCGTCACCGCTACGAGGTCAACAACTACTACCGCGAGGACTTGGAAAAACATGGCATGAAACTTTGCGGCCAGTCCCCAGACGGAAGAATCGTAGAGATGTGCGAGCTCCCATCCCATCCATGGTATGTGGCAACTCAGGCTCATCCAGAGTTCAAGTCCAGACCAAACAAGCCACACCCACTCTTCAAGGGATTTGTAGGTGCAGCTCTCGAATATCAGGAAAAATAAAAATAAAGCGCGATAAAAGGGCTCCATGGCAACAAGCATGGGGCCCTTATTTATCATCTTCTTTCTATATTAAGAAACTTAGTTTTATCTACTCCTCCATGAACTGCGAGAAATCAATCATGTCTCCCAGGGAAACTCCTACCTCCTTTGGCTTTAGTGCATCCTTAACCCTATTGAGCGCCGACTTATCCCTTTTATCATCAAACATAATAGCAAAAATCTCTGCCGTGTTTCGCGCGTCATTTAAGGCGTCATGCTGCTTTCCCTGAAAATCAAGTCCCATCAGTTCCACTGCCTTATCCAAGGACAAAATTCTTGACAGGCCCAAGACTTCACCAAACTTCTTCTGGAAGTCTCGCCAACCCTCCATAAATTTTTCCTCGCCGGCAGACATTACATAATTTTTCTGCATCATCTCCTTCCGGACCTGGGTCTCGTCATTGGTACTCCAGGTGATAATCTCGTACTGGTCATTAAGTTCCTCACACCAACGATAAAATTTTCCAAAAGCCTCTTCAAACTCCGGTGCATCTTTTACCATTTCCGTACTGATGCCGGTTATTCTTTCATAACGCTCTTCTATTTTATCGTTGAATCTAGGTTTCACATAGCTCACAAAATTCCCTACTTCATTGTAGTCATCGTCGAGAGCCACGGCACCAATCTCTATTATTTCCATGTGGCATGCATGATAAGCAGTTCCCTTGCCCTTAGGCACGCCGTTCATTTCCAAATCTAATACAATATATTTCATACCACAACCTCCATACACTTGGTACTTTTATTGTATCATAGATAGGGAAATAAGTAAATTTTGCATCTCTTATGGTCGAAAAATTCGATTGATGGAATGGTACCAGCGACTGATAAATTCTGGTTTTCTCTCCACCAATTCTATGGCTTTATCCTCATGGGCCTCATCCACCAAAATCTCATAAATAGTCTTCCAGGTCTTGGCTGGACGCTCCATAAAGCTTCCCTCGCACACCTCAAATGGAATAGAATGCTGGGACAAAATATCCTCCATCTGATTGACCTCATAGACATTTTCCGCTGTAAAAATCTTTGTCACTGGAAACACCTCCCTACTACTAAATCATATATCCCTTACAATTTTCTTAACTTTCTTATACTCATAGTTTATATTATGTTTATATCTTTGTCAATAAATTTAATAACTAAATTAATAAATTTTGACAAAAAAAAGCCAGTTTCTGAAAACTATCTCTAGTTCCATAAAACTGACTTCTTGTGCTGGTGGCCGGGCTTGAACCGGCACGGGTGTTACCACCCACAGGATTTTAAGTCCTGGGCGTCTGCCAATTCCGCCACACCAGCAATATTGAGTTGTAAAAACTCAACGACCCAGATGGGACTCGAACCCACGACCTCCGCCGTGACAGGGCGGCGCTCTAACCAACTGAGCCACTAGGCCAATGTACCTTCAAAACTACACACTAAATCAAGTTTCCATTCATCCATTTTATATTTGGTCAAGCCCTCGACCTATTAGTAACAGTCAGCTACATACATTACTGTACTTCCACCTCTGCCCTATCT
>JAILSA010000274.1 GCA_024697885.1 Eubacterium sp.
GAGGGTGGAAGCCATCCACATCCTTCTTAGGATCAATTCTCTGAATAATGGCATCCTCGTCAATATGAGAAGGCAGTGGCAGCTGAACCAAAATACCATTTACCTTGTCATCTGCATTCAACTTGTCCACCAGGGCCAAGAGCTCCTCCTGGCTGGTAGCCTCAGGGAGTTCATAGGACTGAGACCCAATGCCAATATACTCACAGGCCTTTTTCTTGTTGCCCACATAGACTGTAGAGGCAGGATCATTTCCCACCTGAACTACTGCCAGTGTCAAATCCAAGCCCTCCTTGGCCACTCTCTCCTTGCACTCGTCCTTTACCTGCTTTGAAATCATTTTACCGTCAATTAGCTTTGCCATAATTTAAATGTCTCCATTTCCTTAATATAATGAATATTTAATTATCTTCAATCTCCACAATCCTGTCTCGAATGGATTGCATGTGATAATCTGTGCGGTTAATCACGTCAGCGCAAGCCCTGAGCTCGTAGACAATGTTCTCCGCGTCCGCCACACTTTTTTTGTACTTAACCGAGTGCTCCAGGCTGGCCCAAAAGTCCATGGCAATAGTTCGAATCTGAACCTCTACACGAATCTGGTCCTTGTGGTCGGAAAAATACACAGGAACCGAAATAATCAGGTGAAGACTTCGGTATCCATTGTTCTTAGGATTTTTGATATAATCCTTTGTCTTAATTAACTCTACATCATCCTGGGATGTGAGCATATCTGCCACCTTATAAATGTCATCAATAAAAGCGCAAATCACTCGGACTCCGGCCACGTCATTCAAATTATTTCGAACCGATTCCGCAGTCAAAGGAAGCTTTTTCTTTCTCAATTTTACTGCAATGCTGTCTGGTTGTTTTACTCTGGTTTCAATAAACTCAATTGGATTTCTCTTTTTGGTCACTGTTAACTCATCATTTAAAACCTGCAGCTTGGCCTGTACCGCCTTAATTGCGCAGTTGTACATCATAATCATTTCCGAAAACTCTTCATCGTGCTCGAACAGGTGAAAATGATCCTTGGGCAGATTAGAGCTTCTCAAGAAGGATGGCTGTAATTCGTCATTTAACATACATTACCCCCATATAATTTTTGTCTTTCGTTATCAGTAAACATAACTTCTCTTAATTTAATTATAAGTGAAATACCTGTAAAGTCAAATAATTGTTTACTTTTATAGGAAAATTCTTTATAATTTATAAGGTATATTGTTTTTAGAAAGAAGAGGTATCAAATGTTCCGTCTATGGGGAAAAATTTTCCGGCAAAACCGACTTCTAAAGGATGTTGTATATGAAAATAGCGATTCTAATCTGAATCGGACTAAGAAGGTCTATGCCGGTCTCACAGAGATTTGCATGGGCTTTGATTTACAAGAGCCCTATTGGCTCGAAAAGAACATCGAAGAGTTTAGACGTCACGACAAAACCCGCTTCGATCAAAACAATTTTATCGAACAGATTGAATTTGATTTTTTGGAAATTCATGTCATTGAGGAAGATTATTAATTTTAGGAGGATTTTTTATTATGAGTGAAAAGGACTTGTTGTTATGGTATCCGTTTGACGATGAGCAGACGGCCTTTGAGGACAAATCCGGCAATGGTTTGAACGCCACTCCAATGGGCGAAACCAAACCTCAAATCGAAGAAGTCGCAGGAAGAAAGGCCATGCACTTTGTGGGTGGCAAATACGGCGCCTCTTACCTGGAGTTGCCAGCAAAGGCCCTGGCTGGGGCTAGTGATGACCAGGGAATCACAGTCTCTACCTGGGTTAACACAGACAAGGCTTCCAATGTTTGGGAGCGTATTTTCGACTTCGGCCACGGCATGACTGGCCCCTACATGTTTTTGACCAGGTTCCTCCGGGGAATCTGCTTTAACTCCAGTGACTTGGCTGCCGATGCCGGCAAGGCCCTTCCAGACGGCGAATGGGTCCATGTAGCCATGACTGTAACTGGAACCCAGAGAGGCGCTCTCAGTTCCGCAGGCCCTCGCGTCTATGTAAACGGCGAGCTCTTAGGGGACGGCTTTATCAGCCAGACCTCAAGTGGTACCTACAAGAAACTCAGAGAGTGGTTTGCCACCTTGGAGGACCCATCCAATTATGACAAAAACTACATCGCCCACTCCCAGTATGATGCAGATGCAGATTTTGCAGGTTCCCTCTCCGACTTCCGTGTATACAAAAGTGCTCTGAGCGAAGAGGCTGTCATCGACTTGATGTGCCAGTCCCTATCTGACCAGGACATTCTTCAACTTGCCAAGGACAAGTTCCTTCCAAGTCCAAACAAAATTATTAACGAGGATATTAACCTGCCATCCAGCCTCATGAAGGGCCGCGTTCAGGTGGCATGGACCTGTGACCAGCCAGACCTGATTTCCCCAGAGGGAAAGGTAAATCCTGCCAAGGAGGCCAGGGGTGTCACCTTAACTGCCACCCTCTCCTGTGGGGGACAGACCCTGTCCAAGTCCTTCCAGGCCAGCCTTTTACCTAAGGACCTGCCTCCATACGAAATCACCGTACACGGAGACCAGAAGGTTTTGGACATCAGCAGTACCCTCTACGGACTCTTCTACGAGGACATTAACAATGCTGCCGACGGCGGTATTTACGCAGAGTTAGTACAGAACCGTTCCTTCGAGAACTTCACCTTCCAGAACTATGATCCTTCCTCCGGGGAAAATGGTATTTCCGGCGGACGCAACCACAATCCACTTCAGTTCTGGTTTGGAGATTTGGACCAGGTGACCGTCAAAAATGAGGGTGGTCTAGGTGCCCACCTGGGACTTTCTGACCCTGAAATCAACTCCACCTATGTCAGTGTAGCCGGAGGAGCCAAACTATTTAACCACGGCTTCTGCGACAACCTTGGACTCTGCTCCATGAAAATTGTTAAGGACAAAAAATACCACTTCTCCATCTGGGCCAAGGCCAAGACAGAGAGTCGAATTGAGGTAGCCCTTCTCGATGCAGACAGCAAGCAGATTTCCAACTCCTCTACCATTGAAATCAAGGCAGGTGACACTTGGGAAAAATATGAGGGCTATGTCCTTCTTGCCACCAACAATGCCATGGGACAGTTGGCCCTTCACTTTGACGGTGACATTGATATCGATATGGTATCCCTTATGCCAGGAGATGTATGGGGCGCCAAGGAAGTGGAAAACTCCCCTTCCGCCCACAAAAACTTCAAGGGCAATTCCAACTACCGTCTCCGCAGGGATTTGATGGAGCAGTTAATCAACCTGTCCCCAAGCTTCCTCCGCTTCCCAGGTGGATGTATTTCAGAGGGATCCTATATTTGGGACAATGTTTACGATTGGAAAGATTCTGTAGGACCTGTGGAGTGCCGCAAGGAAAACTTCAATGTATGGGGCTATGTTATGACCATGGGCCTTGGCTACATGGAGTACTTCCAGATGGCCGAGGACTTAAATGCTGAGCCACTTCCTGTTATGGCCTGTGGTGTTCTCTGCCAGGCAAGATCCGACTACGCAAATCCAGCCGGCGGATCCCTTCAGGAAAAATATATTAAGAACTTTACAGATTTGATTGACTTTGCAATCAGCACAGATATGAACAACAAGTGGGCTGCCCTTCGTAGGGACATGGGCCACGAGGAGCCATTTGGCCTCCACTACCTGGGTGTTGGTAACGAGAACTGGGGAGATGAATTTTTCGCCAGCTTCGAGGACTTTAAATATGCCATCGACCTCCATATGGAGAAAAACTATCCAGGCTATGATTTAACAATTCTCTCCACCGCTGGAGCTCAGGCTGACGACGACGCCTACCAGCAGGGATGGAAATATCTGGCAGGATACAAAAAAGGCGGCGCCACCGTGGCCTTCACCGACGGCCAAAAATCCTTCGACAGAGATGTTACCTGGTACTCACACCAGGACAACTACCTAGAGACCATCGTAGACGAGCACTACTACCGCTCTAACGACTATCTCTTAGAAAATGCGGACCGCTACAACTACTACTATCGCCCATATGACAGTCAGGGCAATCTGGTTGAAAATCAGGTTTCCAAAGTTTTTGTCGGCGAGTACGCTTCTAGCGAGAAAAACACCTTGGCTGGCGCTGTTGCCGAGGCAGCAGTCATGACTGGCTTTGAGAAAAACTCTGATGTAGTTCGCCTGGCAGCCTATGCTCCACTCTTTAACAAGGTAGTGGGGGACGGCCAGTACCGCTGGACACCAGATATGATTTGGTTCGACAACGAGACTGTATGGCGCACACCAAACTACTATGTACAGAAACTTTTTGCCGAGAACTTAGGTAAGGACCTGCTTGCCACAAGCTACTCCACCTATGTTCAGGGTCAGAAAATCAGCTATAAAAACCAGGGCGGCATAAGCATTTCCCTGGCAGAGGGACAAGCCCTTTTGAAAAAATTGACAGTTACAAGCAAGGCAGACCAGTCCATTATTTTTGAACAGGACTTCAGCCAGGAATTATCCCCTAGTCTTCTTCCACTGGCCCTAGATGGCGCTGAGTTAGAGACAACAGACAAGGGACTTAAGATTAGCTGCAAGACACCGGGCCGCCACGGCTTCTACACTTTGGAGAACTGGTCCGACTACCAGGTTTGCCTGGAGGTAGAAAAGTTGAGTGACCAGGCAGAAATCTATGTAGGTGCAGGTCTTTCTGGCGCCTCAGCAGAGGAATTTAACCCAGAAAAAATTTCCCTCCACGAGTACTGCTTAGGCTGTGGCAAATACGGCACAGGTCTTAGAGTTCTCAAGGACGGTGTCGAGGCCTTCAAGCTAGGTGACTCCTCCTCTTCCGTCTTTGCCGGAAACCTGAGAGCATGCTATGATGAAGAAGTACCTGTAGGCTCCTACCAGCTTGTAGTAAGCTATGGAGACAAAAACCTTCACTGCCACTACAATGAGAACATGGCAGTTTTGGATTGCAAGTTAGAAAAGTACAACCGAGATGTATTCCACTCCGTTACAAGAGATGAAAACCATACTTACATCAAGTTGGTGAATGCCGAAGACTTTAACAAGAAGGTCAAGGTTAATTTAGAAGATGTAACTAATTCAGGCTCCGCCAAGTTAATCACCCTGACAGGTAAGGTAGAAATGGCCCACACACCAAATATTAACAACAAAGAGTGTGAGCTCATTCAGCCAAAAGAGACCAAAATCTCCTTAAAGGACAATGCCTTTGAGATCGATTTGCCAGGCCAGTCCCTAAGCATTATTGTAATGTAATTCACTGTGATTGATTTATACACAGACCAAAAAAGGATGCCATCCTGTATTGCACAGGCGGCATCCTTTTTTGTTTGAATTTTTTATTGTAATTCTTCGAAATCAAATTTTTTGAAATGTCTTTTTACTCTCTTCATAGGCAATTATAATTAGTTTTTCTTGTTGTAGTTAATGAGACAACCCTTGAGAATAATCTCTCTCT
>JAILSA010000293.1 GCA_024697885.1 Eubacterium sp.
CCTGATGTGGTCCTCTACGAGGAGGGGCTAGACAATTATATTTTGCAAAAATCTGTGGAATATATTAGCAATGCCGACATGTTAATCATCGGCGGAACTTCCCTGGCAGTCTATCCCGCCGCCGGTCTCATTGACTACTACCGGGGCAAGAAACTGGTTTTAATCAACCGGGATTCCACTCCGAGAGACAGTATGGCCGATTTGATTATTCACGATTCCATCGGCTCTGTCTTAGAAGAATTTATCTAAGTGTGACAAGCCTGCCCCATTCTAGCGGGGCAGACCTTAGATAAAAGTTATTTTTACAATTTCACTAGGCGCCATGATTTTGGAGGGAATTCCCTCTGCCCCCGTCCCCGAACTGGTGATGGCAGTCATGGTGCCTATTTTTTTCTGGCCATAAATCATGTCATTGGCCAAAAGATCTATATAATTTTTTATAGGATACTGACCCCCCTCGGTGTGACCACACAGGGTCAGACATACCTTGGACTTACTTATCTCTTCTAGAATCCTTGGTCGATGGCTGACAAGTATGGTAGGTAAGCCTTTAGAGTCCACCTGACCAAGATAATCTCCCACTGCCAGCTTTTTCTCGTCCGTCCGGTCCCTGAGGCCCACCAGGCAGACCTTGCCCCCAAGCAAACTTTTTTGGTCCTTTAGCATCTGCACATTGTGGTCGGCCATCCAGTTCTCGAACTCATTCTCCTGCTCTTTTTGACTCTCTCCCTCTACAGAGAAAATTCCGTAGGTGGGATGGCAGGCTTTTAGCTTTTTCCCCAAATATTCTATGTCCTCCTGGCGGGAATTGTCATCTACCACATCTCCCCCAAGGATTAAAAGATCTGGCTCTATCTGGTCAATTTTTTCAAAAATATCGTCCAGGCCAGAGGCATCCGTCCCTGTGCTTATATGACAATCTGACACAAAGACAATCTCCATCGCCCCCTTCATGTCCGCCTCTGTGGCCACCTGGTATTCTGTCGTGCGAATCCAGCGAAGGTTGGCAAAGGAAAGGCCACCAATCACAGCGGAAATCAAGATAAAAAGGTAGATCGACTTGGCTGGATGGTTTATAAAAAAGTAAAATTTTCCCTTCTTTTTTGTCTTTTTTAAAATCAGGCGAATCAACTCCCTGATCAGGCAAAAAACCGGGGTGTATAGATATATATTCAAAAAAACAGCCGAAAAGACCAGGGCTATATTTTTTACTGCAGCCCCCGGTATTTTGGCTGAAAAATTTTGACATACAAAGAGTGTCCCAAGAATCAAAACCTGGAACACTGCATAGGAAATGTTTGACAGTCCCGCCCGCTTCCACAAGTGAAAAAAGCGGAGCAGGGAGTAGGCAAACAGGATAAAAATCAAAAAATAGGTAAGTAGTCGGGCAAGAATCATCATTTAAATTCCTCCCCCTTTCTCAACTAGTATACAATAACTGGTGTGCCGATGCTGACCATGCCATAGAGTTTTGCCGCGTTTGACAGTGGCATATTGACACAACCGTGGGATCCGCCTGAACGGTAAAGGCTTCCTCCAAAGCGGGAACGCCAGGTGGCATCGTGAAGTCCCTGGCCGCTCCAGTTAAATGGCATCCAATAATTTACAAAGGACCGGTAGCCCTGAACTGCCATAGTTCCCAGGTACCTGTTGGTCTGTTTTCCGTAAATTCTATGTACACCACGCACAGTGGAGCGCTCTGCGGTTGGAAGTCCTGTTACCACGTCGGACTCCATTTTCAACTTGCCATTTTTGTAGAACCAGAGGTGCTGGCGACTGATGCTGACCTCTACATAGGTGTCTCCCACATCATCCTTGCCATGCTTCACTGCCCCATTTCGATAAACTGGCTCCAGGGTCTTACTCTTTTTGTTTTTCAAGAGCGTGTTAAGTTTTTTCACTGTCTCTTCTTCATTGATCCACCAGCCGAGGATTCCGCCCTTGAGTTTTATCTTGCCGTCCTTGGTGGTCTTGAAGGTTCTAGTCTTGCCATAGGTGTTATACTTCTTGGCAAGCTTGCGAACATACTTGGCGGTCCAATCTAATTTGAGCTTGGCCTTATTGTTTTTGTAAACCAAGTGCTTAGCCAAAATACTGGAATCTATTACCTCTTTTTTCTTGCCGAATTTGTAGGTAATTTTTATCTTTCTGTAGTCCTTAAAAGCCTTGTCTGCCGCCTGAATCTCTGGGGAGTCCTTGGTGACTGTAGGCTTGACATAGTAGTCAGACAGCTGGTAATTCAGGTCTTTTCCAGCTTGCAAATCCGACATAATCTGGCTGAGGAAGGCTTGATAATCCACATTGTCTCCCTGAACTTCTTCCACCAAATTAAGGGCCTTATCAAAATAGGCATCCTTGGTCTCCTGGCTGGCTTCCGGAAGAGCCTCTTCTAGGAGCTGCTGAATTTTATCACTGTCAGCTGTCACACTGGCCGCCTGAACATTGACCTCTACTGTTTTTTGCAAAAGATAGGAAAAAAAGGAAATCTGGTCCTTGGCGTCCTGAACCTGGTCCTTGGAATAATCCATATTTACTGCCTGGGAAATATTGACCTTATATTGGCTACCGTCCTTGTCTACCAAAATAGTGCAGTTAGGGGCCTGGTTCAAAACTTCCACCGCCTGGTCCACTGTCATAGACCCTACCTGGGTTCCATTGGCAATGGTGTCTGCCGCAAATTTTCCCCCGAAATAGTTTCTACTTAAAATAAAAATAACAGCCAAAAGAGCCACTAGGGCCACTCCACCTGTTATGCATCCTATTAAGACCTTTTTGTTCTCTTTCATTTCCCTTTCAACCTCTCTCATATTTTTCCATCTCTTTGCTGTCTAGGTCCACTGTTGAAAAAAACGGAGACGGTGGGATTCGAACCCACGTGCCCGTGAGGGCAAAACGATTTCGAGTCGTTCTCGTTATGTCCACTTCGATACGTCTCCTTATGCGTAAGCACACATATTTGATTAAACCATTTATTAGTTAATTTGTCAATGCTTCTAGCAGAAAGACCTCCAGCGCCACTCGCTCATCCATTTTCCCCGTTTTATAATTCATTTCCGCCTCTATAATTCCATCTAAGAGGTGGACCATTTTCTCGTGTCCTAAGGCCTTTACAGCCGCTGTGTAGTTGGGCAGGGTAAAATCTCTTACCCCCGCATAGGCGCATAGTTCACCCTTGTTAAGCCCCTTGTAAAGTCCCTCTTCCACCCGGAGCAAAATTCGGTAGTGGCGGCGTATCATGGCCATGGTCTGCTGAACTGGCTCCTTTGCCTCCCACAGATCTCGATAAAGGGCCAGGGCCTTGTCCTTCTCCTGTAGGGAAATGGCATCCAACATAGCAAATATTTTCTTGGTGATGGTTCCCGTACAAATCTCTTCTACATCCTCTAACTCCACCACATTTTCCTGTCCCACAAAGGCTATGATCTTGTCCATTTCGTTAATGAGAGTCTGCCTGTCTAATCCCACATATTCCAGAATATACTCCACCGTGGATTTCCGAATTTTCTTCCCGTTTTTGATAAAATATCTGGCCACCCAATCCACCAATTCATAGGCCTTCTTGGCCGGCTTTAACTCAGTGACACAGCCGTTCTTCTTAAGAAATTTGGTCAGGCCACTTCTCCCATCCACCTTGGTCTCCACAAATACAACATAGGTGGTCTCTGGAAATCCCTCCAAATAGGTCACCATATCCTTGCCCCGCTGGCTGCCGCCTCCTTCTTCTCCCTCGGAAGATTTTCCTGCAAAGAGGCCACTCTCCTCCACCACAATCAGACGCTTGTCCGCCATAAAGGGAAGGATTTGTCCCACATCTGCAATCTCCGATGGGTTCGCCTTGTCCCCGTAAAACAGGGTGCGGTTCATCTCATCCTCTGGGGCAGAAAGGGCCTGGACCAGGGCTTTTTTATAGTATTTCACCATGTAGGAATCCTCGCCATAAATAAGCTGAAAGCGTGAGATTTCCTTGGTTTTTAATTGATCATCGATGGTTTTCATAAATTTACACCTCGCGGTAAAAAGTCATTTATCATTGTAACATAAAAGGGGGTTTGGTGCTAGATGGTTTTGGGGCGGGGGTTGGCGCGGTGTTTGGCTTTTCTGGCGCTGGGTTTGGTGCTGGCTATGATTTTGGGGTTTTTCTCGGATATCTTAGCCAGCCCAACCCTAAAAAGGCCCAAAACTTGCTTTTCTGGCTATGATTTTGGGATTTCTCTCGGATATCTTAGCCAGCTCCACCCTAAACAGGTCCAAAACTTGCTTTTTTGGCTATGATTTTGGGATTTTTCTCGGATATCTTAGCCAGCCCCTTCCAAGCCAGCCCCACCCAAGCCTAAAACCCAGACCTTCCAAGCCAGCTCCACCCTAAAAATCCCCTAACCCCCAGTCCCAACACACCTCCCCCACCACCCCGCCTCACTCCAAATACTTCTCAAAAACCACACCATCATCCTTAGGCACCACCTTAATCTGCCCACTTGTGATGGTGGAAGCGTAAGTCACTCCCGCCGACTTCAAGCGTTCTAAAGCCTCCGGAGATGGGTGTCCATAGCGATTTTTGCCGCAGGAAATACTGGCATATCTTGGGGATAAGGCCGACAAAAAATCCGAGCCTGAGCTGTTTTTTGACCCGTGGTGGCCCACCTTCAAAAAATCAACCGAGGACAGGTAAGGCAAAATCTCCGCCTCTCCCTCCATGCCCAAATCGCCCACAAAGAGGCCCTTGAAATTCTTGTAGGAAAGTTCAAGAACTAAAGAATAATTGTTTTCATCTGGCCATTTATAATCCGGATAGGGGTGAAGGCAACGAAGAGAAAAATCTTGATCAAAAACAAGCTTCTCCCCCCGCTCCATATAAGCCACAGGCCAGTCCACACTAAGAAAACACTCCTCCATGGCCAAATAGCCCTCATCCTTTTCCTTGATTTTGGGCAGAATCACCTGGCCCACCTCAATTCCAAAATGTCCCGACTCCTCTGCCATTTCCAAAATTCCAGAGTTGTGATCGGAATCGCTGTGGGTGATAAAAATCCTGTCCAGACGGGAAATCCCGTGGTACTTGAGCCAGGGAACAATGCGGTACTTGGCAATTTCCTTGACAGAGGAACTTCCCCCATCAATCATCATGGTCTGATTCTTGTAGCGCAAAACCGTACAATCTCCCTGACCAATGTCCAGGCTGTAAATTTCTAAGCCCTCCACCCGGTGAATGGGAATAAACAAGAGGGCGAGGGCAAAAAGAATGGCCGGAAGACAAAGATTTTTGTGCTTTTTGCTTTTTCTTGCCAAGACAAATAATAAAAGGAAAAAATAATAAGAATAGATTTGCCACATAAGGGGCTGACCGGTCCGCCACATAATAAAGGGCAGGCCAGACATAAAATCACTTAAATAATAAAAATACTTGAGAAAATAATGGGCAGTGCCCAGAAACATTTGAGATAAAAGTTGACAGATATATGCTGAAAAACCGCCACCAAGGCCCAGGGCCATCAAAATCCCCATGCAAGGAAGAACCAGGGTATTAATCAGGGCAGACAAAATATTAACCTCATAATAAAAATACAGGATAATTGGCAGGGTAATGAGAAACATGCCAAAATTAGCCAAAATCATCTTCTTCCCATCTGTCAGGGAGTCCGTCCACTCCTTCCACTGGGGAACAAAAAAGAAAATCCCGGCCAGGGTTCCGTAGGACAGCAAAAAGCCCGCCTGAAAAAGGGCCTGGGGCTGGATCACTAGCTGGACAAAGGCTGCCAGGGCCAGGGCATTCCACCCGTCATAAGTGGCGCCAATCATACGGGCCAGCAAGAGAATAATCATCATGAGAATGGCCCTGGTGGCCGAAATGGAAAATCCAGTCAACTCCCCGTAGAGAATCAGGGCAAAAATAGTGGTCACCGCCGCCAGCCTCATAGGAAGAAGGTACTTGCGAAGGAAGTAAAAAAGGCCGGCTCCAATCATGGAGATATGAAGGCCTGAAATAGCAATGATATGGCTGATGCCACCCTGGCGGTAGACCTCCTTAACCTCCTCTTCTAGGGAGGATTTTTCTCCCATGAGCATGGCGCACAAAAGGCCTGCCGATTCCTGGGGCAAAAGTTCAAGCAAATTTTGGCAAAAAGAATTCCTAAAATCCTGTAGGGCTTGGGGAAGGGGTCTGTAAGAATCATCTAAAATTTTACATGAGTCACAAAAGAAACTGGCTGAAATGCCCTGGGACTCGTAGTATGATTTTTCGTCGAATTGTCCCGGATTTCCGGGGGGTTTATAGGGGCTTAGATTCCCGTGAATTTCAATGATATTGCCGATTTTCAAATCGGAAAAAAGGGCTAAATCCTTGCCCTGATAGACTTTGAGCTTTTTACAAAGCAAAGAGTCCCTATAGGTCACAGAGGTCACCGTAAGGGACTTGGCGTCAAGGCCTGCGATTTGGCTGACTTGGCAGGTTAGAGTCATGTCCTCCCCGGACAATTCCTCCTCTTTTTCCACCAGAAAAAAACTGGAAAGAAAAATGCCTGTCACCAGCAAAACCAGGGCCCAACAAATTGGCCGTTTTATCAAATTTTTCCCACCTTTATATACAAATACACTAGTTGATAACTAAATCTAAGTTGCGCTCCAGAGGCATATTAAATCCCTCTAAATCGCCGTAGTACTCCTCCTGCTCTCCCTCAACCGTAAACTGAACCATATTGATATTAGAGAGCTCACAGAGAGTATTTACAATAGAATAAACCGTCACAGAAGCCTGGAGCCCCTGAATTTGATTCTTGAATTCACGACTCAAATCCAAATAGCAGACATTATCTCGAATTGTCACAGTATTCAAAACCGTATCTTCTGGTATGGTTTGTCGAGATTTGATATTCACATTGTCCAGGTGATTCGGACCTAGAATCAAGGTCTCCACCAAGAGTTTGGCCAGGGGTTCCGCCGCATTATAGGAAATCTCCTTGCGAACCTCTTGGAGAGACTTGCCGTCCACAGTGGCAAAGTAAAGGGCCACCTCCTTCGTCGTTGTGGCATCCGATGGATTGAGCTCATCCACAAAACTGTTGTCACTCATAAGCCCCACCGTATTGCCTGAGAGAACCAGGGGCTGGTCCTCCACATAAAAATCTACATATTGAATCTCCTTTAACTGGCAGAGGGTTTTGACAATGGCCGCTCTGGACAAAATTTCATCCACTCCACTCTTGTTATTGTAACCGGCAGAAAAATACAGGGAAAGCTGATTTTCCTTGATCTGGTAGTCAATAATTTCAATGCCATCGTCAATGGGACTGAGGACCTTGTCATTCTTAGGATTATTAATTTGACCAATTAGGTCCTTAATAACAGAGATAATATCCTGTCTGTCCTGGCTGGTGGTATATTTTTCCTCCACCAGACGGGAAGATTCTGTATCCAAATAATAAATCTTGTACTCATTGGCCTTTGTCCCCTCCTGGCCACAGGCGGTCAGGCACAAGAGAAGGGATAGAGACAAGATCAGACTGATGATTTTTTTCATAAAAAATTCTCCCCCCTTCTAGGACTCAATGTAAATCAGTGGAATGCGGACATTAAAGGTTGTGCCCTGCTGTTCCACGCTGTGAACCTTAATAGAACCGCGGTGCAGCAAAATAGCGCGTCGGGTAATAGCAAGACCCAGGCCATTTCCACCGGTCTCCCTGGACCTGGCCTTGTCCACACGGTAGAAGCGCTCGAAAATGTGATCCTGCAATTCCTCTGGAATACCCACACCAGAATCTGAAACCTTGAGGTAGAAAAACTTGTGGTCGGCATTTAGAGAAACACGCACCCATCCGTCGTCATAATTGTATTTGACCGCATTGATAATCAGATTTCTAAAGGCCATTTCCAACTTGACCTCGTCCACCTGGGCCGTCACGGGACGCACACTCTCAAAAATAATTTCTATATTTCTCTGGTCTGCAATAGGCCTTACCTGCTTGAGGATAGCCTCTACAAACTCATTGACATTGACCTCCTTAATGTTGACGCTGTCCGCATTTTTGTCCATGCGAACCAGGGACAGAAGGTCATTGATAATATTGTTCATTCGCTCCAATTCCCCATTAATATCCACCATAAATTCCTGGTAGATTTCCACTGGCAGGCCCTCCTGGCCCGTAAGGGATTCGGCCAAAACCTTAACGGAAGTAATCGGGGTCTTTAGCTCATGAGACACGTTGGACACAAATTCCTGTCTGGCATCCTCTAGGTTTTGGAGGCCACTGAGCATGGAATTAAAGTTGTCCTGCAACTCCTCAAGTTCTACAAAGCTGTTGAGCTCTAGGGTCTCATTAAAATCTCCCTGGGTTATGTGGGCGATAGAGTCTGCCGCCTCTTTTATAGGCTTTACAATCTGACCAGAATATAGGACAGAGGAAACCAGCACAATTACACCCAGGAGCAAAATCAGGGTCAGAGAAATGCTCTGGAGATTTTTGTAGAGTAGGGTCACGGAAGAAAGGGAACAATCCATAATAATAGCTCCATTGGCTGTAATGGCATCGGCTCCCATAACTGGAATAATTATCTGAACACGGTCCTCAGAGACCTTTTGAATCATGGTGGCATTATTGAGACTGGAAATCACATCTTCTACAATCAGGGTTTTCCCCTCTTCTAGGCCATAAGAATCCCGCAAGACAACAAGACTCGAATTAACTACCAGGATACGGCCATCATAGACATCCGACACCTGGGTCAACTCCGAGTCCACCTCAGAAGATGCATCATTTGAAAAAAAAGCAGAGGAAATAACCAAATTACAAAGAATACTTCCTCTGGCTTCGATTTCTGAAACCCTCTGTTCTACCGCCTTGGTGCGGTAGGTCCACATCAAAATCGTAGAAAAAATAATCAGGGGAATGATTCCAATCAGAATCAAAACAGACAGGCTCTGAACCCGAAGACTTTTTATTTTTTTTATCCTATCTCTTAACGTCAAAGTAATAACCTACTCCCCATTTTGTATGAATGAATTTTGGTTCACTTGGGTTTAACTCGATTTTCTCACGCATTCGTCGAATGTGAACATCCACGGTGCGCACATCTCCCGGGTAATCCAATCCCCAAACCTCATGGAGAAGCTTGTCTCGGTTATAGATTTTGTTGGGATTGTTCATCAAAAATTCTAACAGCTCAAATTCCTTGGCTGTCAGGCTAACCTCCCTGCCCTCAATAAAGGCCCTTCTGCCGTCCTTGTCCAGGCGAATCAAATCCTCCTGTGTCGAAGCAGGTGCCGCCTTGGCTTCTGACTTGCTTCCAGACTTGTTGCTGCGGCGAATAATGGCCTTAATTCTGGCCTTTACCTCTAAAATGTTAAAAGGTTTTGTAATATAATCGTCGGCGCCGTATTCTAGACCAAGGATTTTGTC
>JAILSA010000233.1 GCA_024697885.1 Eubacterium sp.
TCCTCCTAAAAAATTTTTTCTGTTTCTACTCTGCAAGTATAAAGGAAAAAAATCTCAATGTCAAGAAAGATTTTATATTTTATTTATTTTTTTATAATTACTTTACAATCTTTGCTTGAGTCAGTTGACAATAAGTCATGCCGCCCTCTTGGTAGGTGGAAAAAACTCCAACCACAGTAAATTTGTCCCCAGGCTTTGGATAGTCCTCTGGGTAGGACTTTTTCCCCGCCAGAGAGAACTCGATTCCCTGAGTACAACAGGCCGTAGCATCTGGGATGATACAGGCAAAATACTGCTTTCCCGTGGCCTCGTCCGTAGTGGTATCAAAAAGACCGGACATTTTGATTGTTTGGCCCACATAAGAATCGGGAGAGGTAACAATGTTGTAGACCTCGGCATAAATCATAGTGGCATTAAGGTTGGTCAGATCCAAATCCACCTGACTGTAATCCACCGGGCCTTCCTGGTTTGCCTCCTCCGTCACTGCAGGCTCAGAAACCGTCACCGCCGCCTCCGAGACACCGGCTCGCTCATCAATGGCCTTTTTTATATTATTTTGGCCTCCGCAGGCCACGCAAAAAATAGTGGTCAGTGCCAAAAGTAGATAAATCCTTCTCACGATTTTACCTCCGTCCCACAGCTCCTATAATACAGGACAGTATAAAAGCACCCGTATCGACAGCCACGATGGTAGCCCCCACAGGGGTTCCTGCCAAAATGGAAATAATGATTCCACTAAAAGCACAGAGTACGGAAATCACGGCAGAGCAAATAGTCACCGCCTTAAAGCTCCGAAACATTCTCATGGCCGAAAGAGCTGGAAAAATAACCAGGGCAGAAATCAAAAGGGATCCCACCAGATTCATGGCCACCACAATAATCACTGCAATGGTAATAGCGATAATCAAGTTGTAGAGATTCACCTTAGTTCCCGCCGCCTTGGCAAAATTTTCATCAAAAGTCACATCAAAAATCTTGTGATAGAAGAAAATGAAAAATACCACAACAACCACAGACAAAATTACACAGAGCCACATTTCTTTTTCCTTGAGGGTCAGAATGGACGTAGACCCAAAGAGTGTAGTACACACGTCTCCCGACATATTGCTAGAGGTAGAAAAAGCATTCATCAAAAGGTAACCAAAAGCCAGAGCTCCTACAGAGATCATGGCGATGGCCGCATCTCCCTTGATCTTGGTATTTTGGCCTGTTCTCAGAAGAATAACGGCGCAGACAACGGTGATTGGTAAAACCACCAGTGTGTCATTGGTCAAATTCAAAACTCCTGCAATAGCCATGGCCCCAAAGGCCACATGAGACAAGCCGTCTCCAATAAAGGAAAAACGTTTGAGAACCAATGTCACTCCCAAAAGGGAGGAGCAAAGGGCGATGAGCACTCCGACCACCAGGGCATATCTCACAAAGGGAAAAGCCATGTAGGTCTGCAAATCAAGATAGATTTGTTCCATCACTCATCCTCCTCTCTCAAAGCCAAAAATCTTTTTCCAATCTTACTCTTACTGTACTCTTCCTTGCTGCCAAAGAAGAGATTGCGGTCCACGTGAAGGATGTGGCTTGCATAACGCATAGCCGCCTCAATGTCGTGGGAAATCATAATAACTGTCACTCCCTCTTCATTGAGTTCCTGAATCAACTCATACATCTCAATGGTCACACGAGGATCAAGTCCTGCCACCGGCTCATCTAACAAGAGGAGCTTTCTTGTGGCACAAAGTGCCCTGGCCAGGAGGACGCGCTGTTGCTGGCCTCCCGACAGGTCACGATAACTCTTTTTTCTCAGGTCTTCAATGCGCAGGCGCTCCATGGCTTGCCTGGCTTCTTCTTTTTCCTTCTTATTGTAAAAGGGTCGCAGTCCCATATGCGCCTGGCAGCCGGAGAGAACCACCTCTTCCACAGAAGCAGGAAAATCCTTCTGCACCAGCGTTTGCTGGGGTAGGTAGCCCACCTCATTTTTCTTCAGGCCGTCTCCAAAAAGAATTTGTCCGTGAATAGGGGTAATCAAGCCGAGAAGGGTTTTCATCAATGTAGTCTTGCCGGAGCCATTTTCTCCCACAATACAAAGATAATTCCCAGGATTTACGGTGAAATTCACCTTCTCCAAAATCTCAGTACCCTCATAACCAAGGGCCAAATCCACGCCAGTAATATATGGCATATTTACCACGCTCCTTAACTCAATGCCTTCTTTAATACCTCCAGGTTCTTTTCCATGGCAGACATGTAAGTCTTACCGGAATCCACATCGCTCTGGGTAGTGGACTGGAGGGAATCCAGGGTCAAAATCTCCTGGTCTTTTGTCTTAGTATTTTCCTTCACGGTCTCTGCAAGTTTTCCATCTGCAGTCTCAATCTGCATAATGGCAGACAGGCCAAGCTCATCCACCTTGCCAGCCAGGAAGGTAATAGTTTCAAATGCAGCCTCGGACTCAGCAGAACATCCTGTAAATGCTGCAAAGTAATCCAAATCGTAATCCTCTACCATGTAGCGGAATGGGAAACGGTCTCCGAAGAGAAGGGTCTTTTTCTCTGCTGCCTTTACGGTATCCTCATACTTCTGATCCAACTCCTTGATAGAAGCTAAGTAAGTCTCTGTATTTTTCTTGTAAGACTCAGCGTTCGCCTGGTCTACTGCCTGCAAGTCCTCAGAAATCTTAGTCACCAAAGTAGCTGTGTTGCGAAGGGAAAGCCAAACATGCTCATCGTACTCGTGCTCTTCTGCTTCCTCAGCCTCATGCTCATGCTCTTCTGCTTCCTCGCCCTCGTGCTCATGCTCGTGCTCTTCTGCTTCCTCAGCCTCGTGCTCATGCTCGTGCTCCATGCCCTCTACAACTTCCTCTTCTTTTACGGTATCACCCAAAACCTCCATGAGGTTAATGACCTTCATGTTCGGATTGACAGCCTCTGCCAGGGCATCCTCTACCCATCCATCAGACTCCCCACCTACATAGATGAAGACGTCACAAGATGCGATTTTTACAATATCATCTGCTGTTGGCTGGAAACTGTGAAGATCCACGCCGTCATCCAAAAGCAGGGTCAAATCTACATTAGAATTCTCCCCAACAATCTGGCGTACCCAGTCGTACTCAGGGAAAATAGTTGTGACTACAGAAATCTTGCCATCACCTGCTACTGCAGAACCAGATGCAGAACCGGCCTTGCCATCACCTGCTGCACCACAGCCCACCAAAAGGCTACAAACCAATGCAAAACTAAGCATCATCTTTATAAAGTTTTTCATGAATAAAATCCTCCTAATTAGATACACATTTTTACTGTTAACAACGTCCATCCATTCTTCAATTATCCATGCGTACCTTTTGTGCCACTAAGGTCCTGGCAAAAACAGGATTACTTTCAGGGGCCAAAGCAAGTCTAGCCACCTGCAAAAATCCCACCAAAATAGTTACAGTAAATACGGCGCCTCCCACCAACTCTAAATTGTGAAGGCACTGCTCAATCATCTCACAGATTGGACAGTGATGGCCACAGCAGTCATGTTCCGCATTTTCCGCCACATAGACGAGGGAGAAAATAAGAATCGTGGCAATCATAATCATAGCCAAAAGAGCACATACTCTTTTTTTCGCACTAATTCCTTGCATGTTTTTCTCCTTTCTCTCGACCTCAAGCCAATCTAAGATATAATCCTTACAATGATAACACTCGTTATTTTTTGTGTCAACCCGGACTAATCGCAAAAAATATCAAGAAAAGTAGGGACAAATGGGAATTTTTGGAGTAGAATAGTACTAGTTGAAAAAAATAATCTATTTAATATGAAGGAGAACCACATATGCAGTATCGTATTGAACATGATTCTATGGGTGAGATTAAGGTACCAGCTGACCGCTACTGGGGCGCCCAGACCCAGCGCAGCTTTGAAAATTTCAAAATTGGAATTGAAAAAATTCCTGCAGATGTAATCCAGGCTTTTTCCTATCTAAAAGAGGCTGCTGCCGTAGCCAACTTTAACCTGGACCGCATGGACCAAAAGTCCAAGGACCTGATTAGCCAGGTTTGCCAGGAAATTCGTGACCACAAGTTGGACGAAAACTTTCCTCTGGCCGTTTGGCAGACAGGAAGTGG
>JAILSA010000299.1 GCA_024697885.1 Eubacterium sp.
AAACTGAAGGAAGAATTGATTCAAAAGGGTTACCAATTCCAGAGTGGATCGGATTGCGAGATTTTGCTTCCCCTCTACCGAGAGCATGGATGTCAAATGTTTTCCATGTTAGATGCAGAGTTTGCCATGATAATTTTTGACGGGGAGACTAAGACATATCTGGCAGCCAGAGACCCATTTGGAATTCGTCCATTGTACTATGGATACGATGAGAATGGAGTCATCCTTATGGCCAGCGAGGCTAAGAACTTAGTTGGACTTTGCCAGAAGGTAATGCCATTTCCGCCAGGTCACTATTACAAGGATGGCCAGTTCATTTGTTACCGGGACATTGCCGAGGCGGACCAGTATGTAGAGGATGATGTGGATGCTATTTGCCAGAACATCCATGACAAGCTGGTAGCTGGCGTGGAGAAAAGACTGGTGGCAGATGCCAAGGTAGGTTATCTCCTTTCCGGAGGCCTGGATTCATCCCTGGTTTGTGCAATTGCCGCAAAGAAAAGTGAAAAGCCAATTCGCACCTTTGCCATTGGAATGGAAAAGGATGCCATCGATTTAAAGTATGCCAAGCAGGTTGCGGACTACATCGGTTCCGACCACACAGAGGTGTACATGACAAAAGAAGAAGTGCTTGAGTCCTTAGAGGAGGTCATCAAGTTACTTGGAACTTATGATATCACAACAATTCGAGCAAGCATGGGAATGTATTTACTTTGCAAGTGGATACATGAGAATACAGACATCAGAGTACTGCTCACAGGAGAAATCTCCGATGAATTGTTTGGATATAAATACACGGACTTCGCTCCATCCGCAGAGGAATTTCAAAAAGAGTCACAAAAGCGTGTGCGTGAGTTACACATGTATGATGTGCTGCGAGCCGATCGCTGTATATCAGTTAATTCATTAGAAGCGAGAGTTCCGTTCGGTGATCTTGATTTTGCTAGCTATGTTATGACAGTTGATCCCGAGAAAAAAATAAACACATATGGAAAGGGCAAATACTTGCTGCGTCATGCATTTGAGGGAGACTATCTTCCACATGACATCCTTTACCGAGAAAAAGCAGCCTTTTCCGATGCCGTGGGACACTCGATGGTGGACGACATCAAAGAGTACGCAGAAGAATTTTATACCGACGAGGAGTTCCAGGCAAAATGTGTGAAATATGCACATGCCAAACCGTTTACCAAGGAATCCCTGCTCTATCGAGAAATCTTTGAAAAATACTACCCAGGTCAGTCACTCATGATCAAAGACTTCTGGATGCCAAACAAGGAGTGGGAAGGTTGCGACGTAAATGACCCATCCGCTAGGGTGCTTTCCAACTATGGAGATAGCGGAAAATAATCATTCAATCAATCAATTAATAGGAAGAGAAGCAAAGGCGCTTCGTACTCTGGGACAACTGGAGTCGGGGGCCTTTTCTCTTATTTTTGAGACAAGAATTCCACGAGAGTGGCTTATGAAAGGAGACAGAAATATTATGACAATGAATGTATCAGAATTATTTGGAGCAAAGGTTTTCAATGATGAGACCATGAAGGAGAGACTTCCAAAAAACACCTACAAATCTTTGAAAAAGACGATAGAGGAAGGCAGGGCCCTGGAAATTGATGTGGCAAATGTTGTTGCTCATGCCATGAAGGATTGGGCAATTGAGCAAGGAGCTACACATTTTACCCATTGGTTCCAGCCAATGACAGGAGTAACAGCGGAGAAGCATGACTCCTTTATCCAACCAGAAGAGGGAGGACGAGTTATTATGACCTTCTCTGGTAAGGAGTTGGTAAAGGGAGAGCCAGACGCATCTTCCTTCCCATCTGGTGGACTGAGAGCGACCTTTGAGGCCAGAGGATATACAGCTTGGGACCCAACCTCCTACGCTTTTATTAAGGATGATACACTTTGTATTCCAACAGCATTTTGTTCTTATTCCGGAGAGGCCCTGGACAAAAAGACTCCACTTCTTCGTTCCATGCAAGCCTTGGACAAGCAAGCGGTTCGTATCGTTAAGCTCTTTGGACATGATGATGTTAAGCGAGTAATCACTACTGTTGGACCAGAGCAGGAGTACTTCCTGATTGACTCTGAGATGTATGACAAGAGACCGGATTTGATTTATACAGGAAGAACCCTGTTTGGCCAGAAGCCACCTAAGGGTCAGGAGTTGGATGACCACTACTTCGGAACCATTAAGCAGAGAGTATCTGAGTACATGAAGGACTTGGATGAGGAACTCTGGAAGCTGGGTGTTTTGGCAAAGACCAAGCACAACGAGGTGGCACCTGCTCAGCACGAGTTGGCACCAATTTTCTCTACAACAAACATTGCAACAGACCACAACCAGTTGACTATGGAATTAATGAAGACTGTGGCTAAGCGCCACGGCATGACTTGCCTCCTCCATGAAAAACCATTTGCAGGGGTGAACGGATCAGGCAAGCACAACAACTGGTCTATCTCCACAGATACCGGTATTAACCTCTTAGAGCCAGGTGCAACGCCATCTCAGAACGCTCAATTTATCCTTTTCTTAACAGCGGTAATCAAGGCGGTAGACGAGTATCAGGAACTGCTTCGTGTCTCTGTTGCATCCGCAGGAAACGATCACAGACTCGGGGCAAACGAGGCTCCACCAGCCATCATCTCCGTATTCTTGGGAGATGAACTGGAGGGCATCGTAGAATCCATCGTAGATGGAACAGATTATGTGGACAAGAAGAAAAAACTTATGTCCATTGGAGCAACCGTACTTCCAGGAATCCGTCAGGATACCACAGACCGAAACAGAACATCACCATTTGCCTTCACAGGTAACAAGTTTGAGTTTAGATCTCTGGGATCTGCAGCATCTATCTCAGGTGCCAATGTAATCCTCAACACTATCGTGGCAGAGGAATTGGAGAAATTTGCCGATGAGTTGGAGAAGGCAAGCGACTTTGATCAGGCCTTGACTGACTTGGTTAAGAGAGAACTTACTGCTCACAAGAGAATCATCTTCAACGGCAACGGATACGCACAGGAATGGGTAGATGAGGCAGCTAAGAGAGGCCTGGCTAATCTCAAGTCAACCGTAGATGCACTTCCAGAATTTGCATCGGATAAATCCGTTGCTCTCTTTGAGAAGCACAAGGTATTTACCAAAGAAGAGATTATGTCTCGCTACGACATTCAGTTAGAAAACTACTACAAGGTATTGGACATTGAGGCCCTGACCTTAGATGCCATGACAAAGAAGGACATTATGGCAGCGGCAACCTCATACCAGAGAAAATTGACAGACCTTGTACTCAGCAAAAAAGATGTTGGAGTTGACGCATCCACAGAGAAAGCACAGCTTGAGAGAGCGTCAGAACTGACAGCAGCTATGGCCAAAGGATTAGAGAAGCTGGAGGCGGATATTGAAAAGGCTAAGGAACTGAGTGATACTTACGACCTGGCCAAATTCCACCACGATGTGATTTTTGCAGATATGAATGAGTTGAGAGAGCCAATCGATGAGTTAGAGGGAGTAATTCCTAGCGAGATCTGGCCATATCCAACCTACGGAGAAATCCTTTATTCCGTAAAATAATTAAAAAAATCACCAGCCATGAGCAAAGAGGTAAATGGAAGGAGCATAAGCATGGAAAAGCAAGTTGGTCTGTATCAAGCAGACTTTGAACACGACAACTGCGGTATCGGCGCAGTTGTGAATATTAAGGGAAAGAAGAGTCATCAAATCGTAGATGACGCCTTGAAAATTGTGGAGACATTGGAGCACCGCGCCGGTAAGGATGCGGAGGGCAAAACTGGGGATGGAGTTGGAATCCTGACCCAGATTCCCCACAAATTTTTCAAGGAAGTTTGTCCTAAGGAAAATATTGAAATTGGTGGAGAGAGAGAATATGCCGTTGGCATGTTCTTTTTCCCACAAAATGAATTGAAGAAAAAACAGGCCCAGAAAATGTTTGAGGTAATTGTGGACAAGGAAGGCCTGGAGTTTTTGGGATGGAGAAAAGTCGCAGTCTATCCAAAGGTTTTGGGACAGAAGGCAGTAGACAGCATGCCTGAGATTTATCAGGGATTTGTTAAGCGCCCAGATGGCCTGGAAAAGGATTTGGACTTTGATCGCAAGCTCTTTGTGGTACGAAGAGTTTTCGAACAGAGTAATGACGAGGAGACCTATGTGCCATCCCTTTCTTGTCGTACCATTGTCTACAAGGGAATGTTTTTGGTAGACCAGCTGAGAACCTTTTTCGCTGACCTTCAGGACAAAAAGTATGAATCAGCCATCGCCCTGGTTCACTCCCGTTTTTCCACCAACACCAACCCAAGTTGGAAGCGTGCTCATCCTAACCGAATGTTAGTGCACAACGGTGAGATCAATACAATCAAGGGAAATGCAGACAAGATGTTGGCCCGCGAGGAGACCATGTTTAGCAAGGTCTTTGCAGAGGAGGATATGACCAAGATTTTGCCAGTGGTTTCATCCTCTGGTTCCGATTCTGCCATGCTGGACAACACTCTGGAGTTCCTTATGATGGCAGGCATGGACTTGCCTTTGGCTGCCAGCATTTTGATTCCTGAGCCATGGGCTCACAACGACACCATCTCCCAGGAGAGAAGGGATTTTTATCAGTATTATGCCAGCATGATGGAGCCATGGGACGGCCCAGCTTCTATTATGTTCTCTGACGGAGATGTTATGGGTGCGATTTTGGACCGCAACGGCCTTCGCCCATCCCGCTACTATGTAACAAAGGACGACCGTCTGATTCTCAGCTCCGAGGTGGGAGTTTTGGATGTGGACGAGTCCACTATTTTGAAAAAGGAGAGACTGCATCCGGGTAAAATGCTTCTGGTGGACACCAAGGCAGGACGCATTATTTCTGACGAGGAGCTCAAGGAGGAGTACGCTGAGAAGGAGCCTTATGGAGAGTGGTTAGACAGTAACCTCTTGACTTTGGCAGATGTAAAAATTCCAAATCACAAGATTCCTACCTATGACGATGTGGAACTCCACAAACTTCTCAAGGCCTTCGGCTACACCTACGAGGAGTACATGGAGGAAATTGAAAAAATGGCCCTCAACGGCAGCGAGATGATCGGTGCCATGGGAGTGGATACCCCTCTGGCTGTTTTGTCCAAGGAGTACCAGCCACTTTTTAACTATTTTAAGCAACTTTTTGCCCAGGTGACCAACCCACCAATTGATGCGGTCCGTGAAAAAATCGTCACCTCCACCTCTGTATATGTAGGTAAAAATGGTAACCTTTTAGAGGAGAAGGCAGAGAACTGTCATGTCCTCAAAATCAACAATCCGATTTTGGCAGATCTTGACCTGATGAAAATCGCCAACATGGATAAGCCGGGATTTAAGGTTTGCAAAATTTCTACCCTTTACTATAAGAACACTCCAATTGAGCGAGTACTTGACCACCTCTTTGTGGAGATTGACAAGGCCTACAGCGAGAAGGCCAATATCCTGATTTTGTCTGACCGAGGCGTGGATGAAAACCATGTGGCAATTCCATCCCTTTTGGCAGTGGCAGCAGCTCACAAGCACCTGGTTCAGACCAAGAGGTGTACCGCCATGTCCCTGATTTTGGAGTCCGGCGAGCCAAGAGCTGTCCACCATTTTGCCACCCTTTTGGGCTTCGGTGCCAGCGCAGTCAACCCATACTTGGCTCACGCTTCCATCCAGAGACTGGCAGAGACAGACATTTTGGACAAGGACTACTATGCGGCAGTGGCAGACTACGATGACGCCATTATCCAGGGTATTGTTAAGATTGCTTCCAAAATGGGTATTTCCACCATCCAGTCCTACCAGGGCAGCAAGATGTTTGAGGCCTTGGGAATCGCTCAGGATGTGATTGATAAATATTTCACAGGCACCGTAAGTCCTGTGGGAGGAATTAGTCTTGAGGATATTGCCAGGGCTACAGATGCCCAGCACAGTAAGGCCTTTGATCCACTGGGATTGGAGACTGACCTGTCCATCGATGCGGTAGGTAAGCACAAAATGAGAGCGCAGGGTGAGCTTCACCGCTACAACCCTCAGACCATTCACATGCTGCAAAAGGCTACCAGAGATGGAAATTACGATGAATTTAAGCAGTATACAGCCATGATCGACAAGGAGGAGACAGGATATCTCAGAAGTCTTATGGACTTTAACTATCCTGCCAAGGGAGTAGCTCTTGAGGAAGTTGAGAGCGAAGAGGAGATCGTGAAAAGATTTAAGACAGGTGCCATGTCCTACGGTTCTATTTCCCAGGAGGCACATGAGGCACTTGCCATCGCCATGAACCACCTTCACGGAAAATCCAATTCCGGTGAGGGCGGGGAGTCCGATGAGAGACTGGAATCCGCAGGAACCAGTCATGACAGAAGTTCTGCGATTAAGCAGGTGGCATCCGGACGATTTGGCGTTACCAGTCGTTATCTGGGCTCCGCCAAGGAGATTCAGATAAAAATGGCTCAGGGAGCAAAGCCTGGTGAGGGCGGTCACCTTCCTGCAAAAAAGGTGTACCCATGGGTAGCAAAGACACGCCACTCTACCCCCGGAGTGAGTCTTATTTCTCCACCACCTCATCACGATATTTACTCCATTGAGGATTTGGCCCAATTGATTTACGATTTGAAAAATGCCAACAAGGACGCCCGCATCTCAGTTAAGCTTGTATCAGAGGCTGGAGTTGGTACAGTTGCGGCCGGTGTTGCCAAAGCAGGTGCCCAGGTAGTCCTGATTTCAGGATTTGATGGAGGCACCGGTGCGGCACCACTGAGTTCCATTCACAACGCAGGTCTGCCTTGGGAGTTGGGATTGGCGGAAACCCACCAGACCCTGATTCAAAACGGCCTTCGCCAGAGAGTGGTAATCGAGACAGACGGAAAACTCATGTCTGCCAGGGATGTGGCCATTGCAGCTATTTTAGGTGCGGAGGAGTTTGGTTTTGCCACAGCACCACTGGTAACTCTTGGCTGCGTTATGATGAGAGTTTGTAATTTGGATACCTGTCCAATGGGTGTGGCAACTCAGAACCCTGAGCTTCGCAAGCGCTTTATTGGCCGGGCAGAGTATGTGGAAAACTTTATGATTTTCATTGCCCGTGAGCTCCGTGAGTACATGGCCAAATTGGGTGTGAAGACCATTGACGAATTGGTGGGAAGAACAGACCTTTTGAAGAAGAAGGATTCCCTGACAGGACAGGCAGCCAAAATCGACTTGTCCAATATTTTGGCGGCGACTCCAAACGAGGGTGCAACCTTTGCCCCAGAAGCTGTATATGACTTCCACTTGGAAAAGACCAAGGACGAGGCAGTTCTTCTGAAGGACAAGATGATTTTGGATGCAGTGAAAAAGGGCAAAAAGGCGGAGCTCGATGTCCGTGTGGTAAACACAGACCGAAGCTTTGGTACCCTTCTCGGTGCGGAGATCACCAGAAATCACCACCAGGGAATGGCTGAGGACAGCATCACTTTGAATTGTCAGGGGGCGGCAGGCCAGAGCTTTGGCGCCTTTATTCCAAAGGGCCTGACCCTAAACCTGACAGGAGATGCCAACGACTACCTGGGCAAGGGCTTGTCCGGTGGAAAAATCGTAGTGAAGGCCCCTGAAAATGCAGGTTATGAGGCGGAGGAAAATATTGTGGCAGGAAACGTTATTCTCTACGGTGCCACCTCCGGCGAGACCTACATTGCCGGTATGGCAGGCGAGCGTTTCTGCGTCCGAAACTCCGGCGCCAACGCAGTAGTGGAAGGCGTGGGCGAGCACGGTTGCGAGTACATGACAGGAGGACGAGCTGTCATTATTGGACCGACAGGCAAGAACTTTGCCGCCGGCATGAGTGGCGGTATTGCCTATGTATACGACGAGCACAACAAGCTCTATCGAAACCTCAACAAGGAAATGGTTTTGATGGAGTCTGTGGATAACAAGACAGATTACGAGGAACTCAAGGACATGTTAGAGAAACATGTGAAGTACACCGGTTCTGTCAAGGCCAGAAAGATTTTGGAGGATTACGATGGAAATCTTTCTAAGTTCAAGAAAATCATTCCTGAGGATTACAAAAAACTCATTGTGACCAGGGGAATGTTTGAAGAGGCCGGAATGAGTCGAGAAGACGCGCAGATTGAAGCTTTTTACAAGTGCACAAGGAATAAATAGGAGGTCGTATCATGGGAAAAGCAACAGGATTCTTAGAATATGAGCGCAAGGATGGACCGGTAGTTCCTGTCAGTGAGCGCTTGAAAAATTTTGATGAGTTTCACAAACAATTGAGTCAGGAGGACCAGAGCCTCCAGGGAGCCAGATGTATGGCCTGTGGTGTACCATTTTGCCAGTCTGGATCCATGATTGCGGGAATGGCCTCAGGCTGTCCCCTTCACAACCTGGTGCCAGAGACCAATGACCTGGTCTTCCACGGCAACTGGGAGATGGCTTACCGCCGTCTGAGTGCCACCCACGGCCTGCCAGAGTTTACTTCCAGAGTCTGCCCTGCCCTGTGCGAGCACGCCTGCACCTGCGGCATGGACGGGGAGCCAGTGGCAACCAAGGCAAACGAAATGGCTATTATAGAGTACGCCTACGAGCACGGTCTGGTGGAGGAAAAAATTCCGGAAACCAGAACTGGCAAGAAGGTGGCCGTCATTGGATCGGGACCAGCCGGTCTCTCTGCGGCCCAGCTTTTAAACCGCCGCGGCCACAGCGTCACCGTTTTTGAGAGAAGTGACCGGGTGGGAGGACTCCTTCGCTACGGAATTCCCAACATGAAATTGGACAAGAGGGTGATTGACCGCCGCATCGATTTGATGAAAAAAGCGGGAATCGAATTTAAGTGCAATGTAGATGTGGGAAAAGACATTAAGGGGGAGAAACTCCTCAAGGATTTTGACCGGGTAGTATTGGCCTGTGGAGCTTCCAATCCCAGAGACTTAAATAACCCGGGACGAGATGCCAAGGGTATTTACTTTGCCGTGGACTTCTTAAGTGAGGTCAGCAAAAAGTTAATGGATTTGAATTACGATGCCAAGAAGCTTATGGCCGCCAAGGATTTTTCCTTTGGAAGCCTCAAGGGCAAAAATGTTATTGTAGTCGGTGGCGGTGACACAGGAAATGACTGTGTGGGTACTTCAATCCGTCTGGGAGCCGGCTCTGTCATCCAGCTGGAGATGATGCCACAGCCGGCCAGGGAGCGCCTGGCTTCCAATCCATGGCCAGAGTGGCCAAAGGTCTTAAAGACAGACTATGGCCAGGAGGAGGCTATTGAGGTCTTCGGTCAGGATCCGCGAATTTATCAGACAACAATTACAGAATTTATAAAAGACAAAAAAGGAAATCTTCATGGAGTTAAGACCGTCGACCTCAAACCAGAGAGGAATGCCAAGACTGGTCGCATGGCCATGGTGCCTGTAGAGGGAAGCCAGAAGGAAATGAAGGCGGACTTGGTTTTAATTGCTGCAGGATTTTTGGGTTCAGAGGGTTACACTCGAGACACATTTGGTGTAGAATGTAATGAAAGGACCAATGTGAAAACAAAGGAAGGTTCTTTCCAGACATCAAAGGATCGGATATTTGTGGCCGGAGACATGCATCGAGGACAGTCTCTGGTTGTCTGGGCTATTGCCGAGGGAAGGCAGGTTGCCAGAGAAGTGGACGAGTCACTCATGGGATATTCGAACCTATAACAATTACGGAGGTGTAAGAAGGAATGACGAAGTCAGAGATCATGCAGATTATTGAGGACGAGGGTGTTGAGTTTATCCGTCTTCAATTTACTGACATTTACGGGATTCTCAAAAATGTGGCTGTGACCCCTGGCCAGATGGAAAAGGTTTTTTTGAATAAATACTCCTTTGAGAGTTCGGCAGTTTTTGGTGGGGTTTATCCATATGAGGAGAGACTTTACCTGTATCCAGATTTGGATACTTTTATGCTCTTGCCATGGAGACCCCAGCAGGGCAAGGTGGCAAAACTTTTTTGCGATATATATATGGAAGATGGACAGCCTTTTGAAATGAGTTCAAGAAGAATTCTCAAGAAGGTTTTGAAGGAGGCCAACAAGGAGGGCTACAGCGTAATTGCCAATCCTGAGTGCGAATTTTTCCTCTTCCACACAGACGAAAATGGTCTGCCTACCACCATGTCCCACGACAAGGCGGGATATATGGATGTGGGACCTGTGGATTTCGGGGAAAATGCCCGCCGTGACATTGTTCTTATGCTAGAGGAGATGGGCTTTAATATTGAGTCCTCCCACCATGAGCACGCCCCAGCCCAGCACGAAATCGATTTTCAGGCGGAGGAGGGCCTTCGCATGGCAGATGCCATTCAGACCTTCCGCTTTGCAGTCAGATCTATTGCCAAGAGATTTGGCCTCTACGCTACTTTTATGCCTAAGCCAAAGGAAGACGTGGCGGGATCCTCTATGCACACTCACCTGATTATTCGCAAGGAGGGCAAAAATATTTTCCGCGACAGCCAGGGAAATCCATCCCAGGAGGCCTATCATTTTGTGGGAGGAATTCTCAAACACGCCAAGGCCCTGGTGGCCATCGGCAATCCTTGTGTCAATTCCTACAAGAGACTTTTGCTGGGATTTGAGGCCCCGAACCGCATTAACTGGGGAAGCAAGGGAGAGAAGTCCTTTGTAAAAATCAACAAGTGTTCGGGAGATGTGACAGTGGAGCTTCGCTTCCCTGACGGTTCCTGTAACCCATACCTTCTTTTTGCCTGCTGCCTAAAGGCCGGCATGGAGGGAGTCAATGAAAAAATCGATCCAGGCAAGGATATTTCAACTCTCGAGGGAGGCGCCGATTTGGGAGAAAAACTTCCAGGCAACCTGAAAGAGGCAGTGGATGCCCTCAAGGAAGACAGCCTTATGACTTCCTTTATGGGCCAGGAATTTACAGACATCTACGCCGAGTTGAAATACCGTGAATGGGATGAGTATATGAGAGCTGTTTCGGATTGGGAGGTCAACAGATATCTAACTCGAATCTAAGCTAGTCAGGAGGTGTCGGATGGGATGCATCGTAATAACGATGCCCAGACAAGGAGATGCCAATAGATTAAAGGATATCATACGAAGGAGTGACATCTGGGAGGACGTGGTTGTCAGCAGCCACGGTTCTGAAACCCTGGAGATTGTGGAAAACCGGGATGTGGGTTTGGTGATTTGTACCAAGAAGATGGGAGACATGGGTTACGAAGAGCTGGCCTCTTACCTCCCGCCCCATATTAATATTCTACTTCTGACACAAGATGCGACTTTGACCCCTTTTTCCAGCAACATAATGAAGCTTCTGATGCCTTTTAAGCCAGACGACTTAATCAGCAGTATCAGGACTCTTTTGCCGGAGGTCTACTACTCCAGACGCAAGAAGAAAAAGCCGAAGGAGCGGTCACCGGAGGAAAAAAAGGTGATTGATTCTGCCAAGGAAATCCTCATGGAGAGAAATGAAATGACAGAGCCAGAGGCCTTCCGATATATACAAAAGACAAGTATGGACACGGCCAGAAGCATGCTGGAGACAGCCCAAATGATACTTTTAATGAATGGTGGATAGTACTGGGCGCCAAAAATAAAAGAAGTACAAAATCTCAATTGTAAAGTCAATTATTAAGAATTTGCATTTGGGATTTTTTCTTTCTAAAAAAGAAATGGAAATATAAAATTTTTATGCTATACTAGACTATAGTATTATTGCGGTGAAAAAAATAGGAAGGAGGTAAATAGATGAATCAAAAAGGAGAATTGTTAGAAAACCTGGCGCCGAGGGATCTTTTTCGTATTGCCATGGCGGCTTCGAAGGCTTTTCCGATGATTGTCATAGCCAATTTGACTAAGAACACTTATACCATGATTCGTGACGATGGTTTTTTGGCACATCCCTTGGTGTCAGCAGGAAGCTATGATGATATGATTGATTCTGGGGTAGAGGATATTCATCCCAACTACCAGGAACTTTTTATTAAGAGTTTTTCCAGACAAAATTTGATTCGCAGCTTCGAGACGGGCAAGACGGATGTTTATGCAGAGTTGTATCAAAAGGGTTACCAGGAAGAAGAATATCACTGGGTTTCCACTCATGTGATTCGCATCGAAAACGATGAGGGCGACTATGTTCATGTATGTCTAAATCGAGTTTTAGATGGAATCAACGAGAAAAGAGTTAATAGTAGAAATTGAATTAGAACTCTAATAAAGGGCGAAAGGGGAGAGAATCCTTTTTTGCCCTATTTTTCTGCCTAATTTTACACAAAAATACACAAAAAAACAAGGATTTGATTGATTTTTATTGTGCATTTTGTTATAATAGGAGAAGCGAGTGCGCAGGGAATCTATGTTATTTTTGGTGGGGGGAAGACGACCGGCACAAGAGATAATTAAAAGGAGGTATTGTGATCTTATGAGAAGAAATCGCAAGGCTTTGGCTTGTCTTTTGGCCCTGGCTGTCGCAGTCGGAACTTTGATTTCGCCGGAAGAAGCGGCAGCGGCTAAGAAGGTTAAGCTGAACAAAAAGAAGTTGACCTTGAGAGTGGGAAAAAAATACAAGCTCAAACTTAAGAACAACAAGAAAAAAGTAAAGTGGTCCAGCAGCAAGAAGAAGGTTGCCACTGTAACAAAGAAGGGCCTGGTTAAGGCCAAGAAAAAGGGAACCTGTAAAATCACAGCCAAGGTGGGCAAGAAAAAATATGTCTGCAAGGTAACGGTTAAGAAGAAAAAGACCACAAAAACTACTACAACTACAACAGCAACAGCAACACCAAAGGTAACCAGTGCACCAGCTGCAAATCCAACGGCAACACCGAATGTGCCATTGACTAATTTCACCTTGGATCACGCTGATGTGCCAAGCACTATTCAACTCTCCAGTACCAACGACTACAATACCTATTGGATGTACTCCACGGTAGAGCCATCCAATGCTACGGAGAAGATCAAATTCACCTTCTCTGATGACTCCGTAGCCAAGGTAATGAAGGATGGAAATGATTACGCCCTGATTGCCACAGGCGCAGGTGAGACCACTGTTACAGCGTCTATTGCAAATGGAAAGAAGGAGACCTTTACTCTTAAGGTAAACATGCCTACAGATTATCAGATTAAGGGCCATGACCCATCTGTTTATCGTGATCCTACAGACAACAGATACTATTCCTTCTCATCTCATGTGGTTTCAGGATACTCAGACAACCTGGTATCTTGGACCAACACAGCCAATGGATATAATGACTCTACAAATTGGTTTAAAAACGGTTATACCAAGGAGTTTGCGGAGCCATACAATTTCACTGGTCCAGACAAGACAGCAGATAATTTCTGGGCACCAGATATTATCTACAATCCAAAAGCCAAAAAGTATTATATGTATGTTTCTGTAGTAGATGGTTCTACCAGGTGCTGTATTGCCATGGCAAGTTCAGACTACCCAGATCATGACTACGAGTATCAGGGAATGATTTGCTGCTCCGGTATCAGTACAAGTGATAGTTCAGATATTTTGAAGACCAATGTGGCAGATGCTCTTGGTATGACAGAGGAAGAAGTAGTGGCAAGTAAGTATGCTAAGTTGGGCAAAAACAGCCCTGACTGTATTGACTCAACGGTACTTTATGACCACAATGGAAACCTTTGGATGGTATATGGATCCTTTACTACAGCAGGTGGTATCCGTCTCTTGAAGCTGGATCCAAACACAGGACTTCGCGGTGAGAACTATGAGGATTCTGGAGAGGGAACAGCTACAACTCTGAGTGAGGCAGACCCATACTATGGTCTTCGCATTGAGAACAACAACGGTGAGGGACCTTACATTCAGGAGGTAAAGAGTTCTAAGTCCTCTACAGGATATTATTACTATCTCTGGACTTCCACAGGAAACCTTCAGTCCTATGGCGGTTACAACATGAGAATGGTTCGTTCCGAAAACATTGAGGGACCATATGTGGATCCAAAGGGAAATGAGGCAACAGGAACAGCTGGCAAGGCTGAGCTGGGACTCCGTGTTATGGATAACTATAAGTTCTCCTTTATGGATTACGCCTTTACATCCTGTGGTGGTAACTCTGCTACAGACGATGGCAATGGAAAGACCTTTATCCACTTCCATCAGAAATTTGCC
>JAILSA010000300.1 GCA_024697885.1 Eubacterium sp.
TAAAAAATACAAGCCCTTCTTCAAATCTGTCTGACAGCCATGCCTTCTTTGAAGTCACCTGAACATCCTTATTATTTGATATTGCACAGCAAATATGTTCCTCTTCGATGTTATCTTTTGTTACCCGGATATATTCCATTACCGCTCCTTTCAGAAATAAGCAAACCCTTTTCATCTCTCCATTCGGCAAGACCTCTGTAATAGTAATTCTTTTTCATTTGGTGAAAGAATCACCTCCTTTAAGTCTGTCTTTCGACGGAATTACTGAAAGTTTTGTCCCATCCGCCGCCGCTCTCGTACTCATGGTAAACAGCATGAAAGCCGTTAATACCAGCATAAGTGGGAATAGAACTAATCCCTTTCTTCCTATATCAAGCTGTTTCTTATTCATACTGTACATCCTCGAATTCATTGATTATGCAGATATTTCTCATTAAAAAATTCCTGTCTATTCTTATCAATGCCCTGTATCTCATAAAGATATTGCCTCTCCTTATCTGAGATCATCTTCAGGATTGTTACAAGCTTCCACCGATAGCCGCCCTTTTTATCCCGCAGGCGAAAGGCATCTGTCAAAAAATTGATTTTTTGCTCTTCGCACCTGGCCTCAATGGTGTCAAAATCCATGAATTTCTTGTAGCGCTCTCTGTCCTCTGGATAAACTTCCGACTCTGTAAACTCCCGGATTCCTGTGGAGAGACTCGCCTGACCATAGACTTTGGCAAAACTTGCATTGGAATATATCTGCATGGCGGTGTCCTTATCTGGGCTCACAAGATTTACCAGTTCAAACTGGGAGTAAAGTCCCACCAGGCCATCCTCTAGCATGGAATTTCTCTTATATTCCAATTCTGTATAAATATTTCTAAGGGTAACCTTCAAAGCCGTTTTATCCTTTAGGGATGCCACGTAGGAGGCCTTCATAAGGACTAAGTAGCCATTGTCAATATAGTCGATTTTTTGGCTGTGCTTGGTCCTTGCCGTTTGGGCAAAGAGGTCATCAATAATTTGATATAAGTTTTTGCTCTTAAGACTCAAAGAATCCTTGAGCATCTCAATATCTTCCTCTGGATGGATTTCCCCAAAGGCTTTGGTCATATTCTTATTTAGGGCAATTGTAGTCCAGTTGTGGTCAGAATATTCCACAATCATTTCTGGCAATCCTGAGAGCAAATCAATGCTAGCAACCTCATCCCAGTAAGTTTGCTCCTCCCAGGTCTCGTAGGTGTCTTTTTCTTCGCGAACCAATTCCTTAAGGCTCTCATTTGGCTGCGGTCTGCCATAATACCAGCCCTGCATGCGCTCACAACCAATTTCTTTCAGAAATTCTGCATTTTCCCTAGTTTCCACACCTTCACAGACAGTTCCAATCCCCAGACTTTTGGCCATTTTTACAATGGAACTCAGAATCAGCTCCGCCTTGCGGTTAAAGTGGCGCAAAAACATCATATCAAGTTTTATCACATCGAAGCTGTGGGTTTGCAGGGTGTTAAAAGTGGAAAATCCATTGCCAAAATCATCCATCCAAACCTCATATCCATCCCGGTGAAACCACTGAATGTGCTCCTCAAGAGCCTCCTCTTTTTCGTAAAAAGAACTCTCTGTGATTTCAATGTGAATCATTTTATGAGGAACATTATATTTGTCGCACACCTCATTAATTCGCTCATGAATGTCATTGACCTCCAAATCTGCGCGGGAGAGATTGAAGGAGGCAGGGACAAAGTCAAGAGATTTTTCTTCCTGTTCCTTAAACTTCTTGCATATGATTTCAAGAATAGCCAAGTCTAGACGATATATTTGCCCGTTGCTCTCAAGCGGCGGGATAAAAATGTCAGGTGTCAAAAAACCGTAGGTAGGATCATTCCATCTCGCCAGGGCCTCATAGCAGGACAACTCCCCCGTGAGACTCCTTACTAACGGCTGAAAATAAGCAGTGATCCAGTTTTTTTCAATTGCCTCCTGTAAATGCTCCTGTACATATTGATCTAAATCGGAAATTTTACTCATATATATACCCCCTTGCATAATACTTGTAAAAATTCAATTATTATTAAGAATTGTATACCCCTGTATCAATTTCTTTTTCGCTTTTTGCAATTATTGTTGAGACTACCATATCCCCCAGACAATTGCTCATACATCCCTACAGTTTATTATACTTATCCGCCCTACCTCTTGCCTTCTCAATCGGATACTTTCTTTCGTTTTGTTCCATTTTCATGTTTACAATTTCATCTGGGTCTAGCCCCAGTTTATCTACAAGATTCTGGCTATAGACCATTA
>JAILSA010000109.1 GCA_024697885.1 Eubacterium sp.
ATACATTTCATATCCTGACCACCGATGTCTAGGATACAGTCAACCTCCGGCTCGAAGAAGGAGGCTGCGTAGTAGTGGGATACGGTTTCAACCTCTCCCTCATCCAGCATAAGGGCGGATTTTAGGAGGGCTTCTCCGTAACCGGTGGAGCAGGAGCGGACAATCTGTGCACTGTCTGGCAAGATTTCCTTAATCTGCTTAATGGCCTTAATGGTTGTCTTGAGAGGGCTTCCATTGTTGTTGTCATAGAAGGAGAAGAGAAGAGATCCGTCTTCTCCGACTAAAGCCACCTTGGTGGTGGTAGAACCGGCATCGATTCCCAAAAAGACATTGCCCTCGTAATTTGCCAAATCGGCCTTAGCCACATCGTGGCGGCTGTGGTCGATTAAAAAGTCATTATATTCTTTCTCGCTTTTGAAGAGAGGCTCCATGCGGTTTACCTCAAATTCAATTTTGATTTCGTTGGAAAGTTTATTTAATAAGGAAGAAAGAGTAGTTTCTCCCTCTCCCGGAGTATTCATGGCAGAGCCCGCTGCCGCAAAGAGGTGGGAGTTTTCCGGTGCGATAATGGCATCGCCTTCCAATTTAAGGGTGCGGATAAAGGCGGCCTTTAACTCGGTCAGGAAGTGAAGAGGTCCACCCAAAAATGCCACATTGCCACGGATTGGTTTTCCACAGGCCAGACCGGAGATGGTCTGGTTTACTACGGCCTGGAAAATAGAGGCAGCCAAATCCTCCTTGGCAGCTCCCTCGTTAATCAGTGGCTGAATATCTGTTTTTGCAACTACACCCCAGCGGGCCGCAATAGGATAAATAGCCTGGTAGCCCTTGGCATACTCGTTAAGGCCGGCAGCATCTGTCTTTAAAAGAGATGCCATCTGGTCGATAAAGGAACCGGTACCGCCGGCGCAGATACCGTTCATTCTCTGCTCGATTCCCCCAGTGAAGTAGATGATTTTGGCGTCCTCACCACCGAGTTCGATGGCCACATCTGTAGATGGGGCATAGAACTTAAGGGCAGAGGCCACGCTGACTACCTCCTGGACAAAGGGAATGTCAAGATGTTTAGAAATAGCAAGTCCACCGGAACCGGTAATGACAGGGAGAATTTCTCTGTCACCTAACTCCTGGTGAGCCCTATCTATAATATTTTTTAGTGTTTCCTGAATATTGGCATAATGGCGCTCGTAGGCAGAAAAAATAATCTGATTAGCGTCGTCCAAAATCGCGATTTTTACGGTTGTGGAACCAATATCAATACCTACTCTGTTCATGTCTGACCTCCATGAAATAAATTCTCATGATTCAATAATCTACAAAATTGTATTATACGATATCTTTTTACAATTAGCAATGAAAAAAATATAAAATAAGAAGTAAGACTTCTCCCCTCGCAGGGGACGATATGTTTGACAAAGAGGGTGGCAAGAATTATAATATCAATAACTATGGAATGAAACAGGAGGCGCCTATGGTTTCAATATATCTGACAGTAGAAAATGAACTGGAAAAGATTGACAAAATAGAAGATGGATGCTGGATTTCTGTTACGAGACCCACCAGTCAGGAGTTGGAACAGCTCAATGAAGAGACGGGAATAGATCTGGATGATTTGCGGGCTCCCCTGGATGACGAGGAGAGGTCTCGTGTGGAGTTAGAGGATGGCTACAATATGATTTTGGTGGATATTCCATCCTTAGATGAGAAGGACCGATATGTGACCATACCACTTGGTATTTACATGACCAATGATTTTATCCTGACCATCTGTCTGGAGGAATCACCAGTGCTCAAGGCCTTTGAGACCAAGCGGGTCAGGGAATTTTTTACCTTTAAAAAGACTCGTTTTGTATTTCAAATCCTATACCGCAATGCCACTTCATATCTGAGGTACCTGCGTATTATTGACCGCAAGAGCGACCAGATCGAGGAAAAACTTCACATTTCCCAGAAAAACAGTGAGCTCATTGAACTTCTGGAACTGGAGAAGAGTCTGGTTTATTTTACCACCTCCCTGCGCTCAAACGAGGTGGTTTTGGAGAAACTTCTCAGGACAGAGAAGATTCGAAAGTATCCGGAGGACGAGGACCTTCTAGAGGATGTCATCGTAGAGAACAAGCAGGCCATCGAGATGGCCAATATATACAGTGGAATTTTGAGCGGAATGATGGACGCCTTTGCTTCTGTTATTTCTAACAACCTAAATATTGTAATGAAGCTCTTGGCTACCGTGACCATTGTGCTCTCAATTCCGACCATGATTGCCAGCTTTTTTGGCATGAACTTTGAAGTGATTCCGCTAGGACACAATCCTTTTGGATTTGTAATTATCATTATCATCACCCTCTTGATTTCTCTGATTGTGGCGCTCTTTTTCCGCAAGAAGAACCTGTTTTAGGAGAGGGGAAGTAAGTGAGAAATATTAGAAAGGGAAACAAGGCATGAACTTTATTGACCGCTTAGAAAAAAAGTTTGGAGGTAGGGGGATTCCCAATCTCATGATTTATGTCCTGGCCATCAGCGGTGCAGGATATCTTCTAGGACTCTACAATCCTATGATTTATTACAGCTACCTGAGTCTGGATGTCTACCAGATCATCCACGGTGGACAGGTTTGGAGGTTAGTAACCTTTTTGCTAAATCCCAATGTTTTAGGGGGAAGTGGCTCAGGAATCAGCGGCATTTTCTGGTTTGCTATTATGGCCTGGATTTATTACAGCATCGGCAGCAATCTGGAGAAAATATGGGGGAGCTTTCGCTTTACCCTTTTTTATTTCAGCGGAATTCTCATGATTTGGGTCATTTCCTTTTTGGCCTATTTTGTCTTGGGATTCTTTGCAGGATATCAGGTTGTGGGAAGTTATATCAGTCTGTTAGTAACCCTGGAATACATTAGCCAATCTCTCTTTTTGGCCTTTGCCCTGGTATTTCCAGACGCCCAGTTTTTGCTCTTTTTCATTATCCCGGTAAGGGCAAAATGGCTGGCTATTTTCTACTTCCTTATTGACGCCTATATCATTGTGTCCAATGTTATAAAGGGACCACTCTATTGGCTGGTGGCGGCAGAGGTTTTGGCCTCTATTATTAATGTTTTGATTTTTGTCTATGTGGGAAAAAATCGACCAAGCATGTCAGCTAGAGTCAAGCAAAAGAAGAGGAAAAGGGAATTTGACCACAAGGTAAAAACCGTAAATCCTAAGGGACCGATTCACCGCTGTGCCATCTGTGGCAGGACGGAGTTAGACGCCCCTCACCTGGATTTTAGATATTGTTCAAAATGCCAGGGAAGCTATGAGTACTGTTCGGAACATCTTTTTACTCATGAGCATGTAAAACACTAAAGGAAAGGAACACAGGGAAAAATGAACGCAGGAAAACTATTTGTTATGCCAAATATATCTTTGGACTCCATGGTAGAAACCATAAAAAACTCTCAGGAGGCAGTGGTAATCATTGGTTTTATTGGACTTTGCATCCTCCTATACCTCTTTAAGTTTCGCTACGAGGTCGAGGGCTATAGAATCTACCACAAGGAGAAGAAGATTGACTGGACCAATATCGCCCTGGTATTGGCAGCTGCCTTTGTCATAAAGGCGGCCCTGGCTGTTCACTTCGAGGGCCATGGAACAGATATGAATTGTTTTTACGCCTGGTCCGACATGATTTGGGAAAATGGAATCGGCAAGTTCTACTACTTAGACGCCTTTACAGATTATCCACCTGGATATATGTTCCTTCTCTGGATCATTGCAGGCATTCGCCAGCTCTTTCATGTGGAGACCTCATCCGATATGGGAAGACTCTTAATCAAGCTCTTTCCAATCATTTTTGATCTGGCCACAGCATTTTTAATCTATATTTTATCCAAGAAAAAATTCTCCGAGGGAAGTTCCCTCCTGTTTGCGGCTCTCTATGCCCTGAATCCACTGGTGGTTTTGGATTCTTCGAACTGGGGACAGACAGATGGTGCCTTCACCTTCTTTGTCCTTCTCACCTGCTATCTCTGCATGGAGAAAAAGAGAATACCCGCTTATTTTGTCTATGTGGTCGGTGTCTTGATTAAGCCACAGGCCCTACTCTTTGCGCCAATTTTGATTTATACCATTATCGACCAGGTCTTTTTGCAGGACTTCAAGTGGCAAAAATTCTGGAAAGACTTAATCTGGGGACTGGGGGCCATCGGGGCCATGTTCCTTATGATTTTGCCATTTGGAATCGGCAAGGTTTTGACCCAGTACACGGAGACCATGACCTCCTATGAGTACTGTACCATTAATGCCTATAATATTTGGGCACTTTTTGGAAAAAACTGGGTGGACCAGAGCGAGACCTTCCTGGGAATCGCCTACAGTAACTGGGGTAAATTGGCCATTGTGGCAGCCCTTGCCCTCAGCGCCTGGGTATTTTTCAAAAAGCTCAAGGACCAGGATTCTAAATACTATGTGAGTATGGCAATTATTTCTGCCACCATGTTCTTATTCTCCGTCCGCATGCACGAGAGATACCTCTTCCCGGTAGTGGGATTAACACTTATGGCCTTTTTGGTCAGACCAAGCAAGGAAATGTTTTTCACCTTTGTGGGATTTACCACAGTGAGCTTTATGAATGTGGCCCATGTGCTCTACGCCTTTGTGGAGGAAAATGAAAATACGGGACCAAACGGTGGAATCCTTGGAATTACCGCGCTTTTGACCCTGGGAGTTTACGGCTATATGTTCTTTGCCCTGAGACGAGAGACTCAGATTGAGCCTATGAAAGAAGTGGGAGGAAAGGGCAAAAAGAACAAGAATTATACAGAGAAAAAAAT
>JAILSA010000015.1 GCA_024697885.1 Eubacterium sp.
GCTGTAATCATGCCTAAGTGGATGCGCTATGTATTGGAGATCAATCCGGGCAAATTAGTTCAGTACGCTACCCGTGTCTGGGACGTGGAGCCGGGACAGGATGACCACGAGACAGCCCTAAAGGGTATTGAGTGCTTTGAGAAGTTTTTGAAGGAAATCGGAATGCCTGCCAACTTTGATGACATTGGAGCAAGGGCAGAGGATATTCCAGCCATGACAGATAAACTCTTGTCTGGAAGCAGCAAGACCGAAGGAAATTATGTGAAGTTAAAAAGAGAGGACGTTATCAAAATCTATGAGAGCGCTCTCTAAAAAATAGGAGGCAAGATGGATCAGACTACATTTTTAAAACAGATGCAGGAATTGGTGGAGTTTGGCCGGACCAAGGACAATCTTTTGACCAAGGAAGAGGTAGGAGACTATTGCAGTGACCTGGGCCTGAAAAAGGACCAGATGGAACTGGTTTATGCCTACCTGAAGGAGCACCAGATCCATGTGCCTGGCTACTCTCCTGTGGGAGATTTAATGGCAGAGAGAGAGGATTCCCCTGAGGATACCAAGGAGGAGGAAGGGCAGACCAAGGATTCTAAGTATGTCCGGGTCTACAAAAGAGAACTTCGCGGCCTGCCAGAGCGGGAAAAAGAAGAGATTGAATTTATGTACCAGGAGCTTCTAGCCGGCAAGGAGGAAATGGTTTCCCCTGTGGTGGAGAGCCACCTAAAGAGGGTAGTTACCCTGGCTGGCAAGTACAAGGGAAGAGGAGTTCCTTTAGAGGATTTAATTCAGGAGGCCAACCTGGAACTTATGACCACTGTGTCCATGGCCTGTGGCAACGGGGAGATCAAGGACCTGAAAAAGGAAATGGACCATGCCATCCGCAGCCGCCTGATTGAATTGGTGGATGACAAGCTGACGGAAAAGGACAGTATGTCCACAGTTCTTGCCAGAGTAAACCTGTTATTAGAGGCAACTAAGACCCTGGCAGAGGAATATGGCCGCGTGGCCACAATCGAGGAATTAGTAGATTTCACCCATATGGACCGGGAGGAAATTGAGATGTATGTAGACTTTACAGACAACAAAATAGAACTGGGCAAGGGTGAAAAAAATGTCTAAGTATGAATTAGGGGCTTTTGTAGAGCCCCTTTGTTCTTGGTATGAAAAGAATAAGAGAGAGATGCCCTGGCGAGACCAGGGAGGTGCCTATGAGGTCTGGATTTCAGAGATTATGCTCCAGCAGACCAGGATTGAGGCGGTAAAGGCCTACTACGACCGCTTTCTAAAAAGGCTGCCGGACCTTAAGTCCTTAGCCCATGTCCCGGAGGAGGAGCTCTTAAAACTCTGGCAGGGCCTTGGCTACTACAACCGGGCCAGAAACCTGCAAAAGGCGGCACTTAAGGTGGAAGAAGAGTTTGGAGGCCAGCTTCCTGCCGACTATGAGGCCCTAAAGAGCCTGCCCGGCATAGGCAATTACACGGCGGGGGCCATAGCATCCATAGCCTATCGTATTCCCGCCCCGGCAGTGGACGGAAATGTAATGCGGGTGACCATGCGACTTTTGGCCTGTTATGATGACATCATGAAGGAAAAAAATCGCAGGGAAATGGAAAAATCTCTGATGGAGGTTATGCCAAAGGACAAACCGGGAGAATTTAACCAGGCCTGGATGGAGTTAGGAGAGGTAATCTGCATTCCAAACGGAGCCCCCTTATGCCACAAGTGCCCCCTAAAGGACCTGTGTCAGGCCAGGGCCAAGGAGGTACAGTTAGAACTGCCCCTTAAGCCGGCCAAGAAGGAGAGAAGGCAGGAAAAAAGGACTCTGCTTATCTTTCGTCAAGGGGATTTGGTGGCCATACAAAAGAGGCCGGACCAGGGACTCTTGGCCAGTATGTGGGAGTTTCCCGCCCTGGAGGGTCACAGGACCAAAAAGAGTCTGGTGGAAGCCTATGGGCCGGAGGCCATAAATAAGGGCTCCGACTACAAGCACATTTTTTCCCATGTGGAGTGGCAGATGAAATCCTATATCTTGGATTTTTCTCCACAAGATGTGGAAAGGCTTCAGGAGGATTTTCCCCGGCTAAAATGGGCAAAAACCACGGAGTTAAGGGATGTTTACCCAATTCCCACGGCTTTTCAGGTCTTTTTGAAGGACTTATAAACCACATGATATTGTGATTTGTTCAAAAAAAATCCAAAATAATCACAATATCTAGTTTACAACGGAATATGCTAGTGCTATAATGACTAACGGAGGCTAAGACCTCCGTTTTCTTATCTAAAAATTTAGGGGGGAATCCCCATAACGAATAGTATCGGAGAGGAGATTGGATTCATGAGAGTAATTAAGAGAGATGGAAGAACGGTAGATTACGACCGCAACAAAATCATTGTAGCCATCCGCAAGGCCTGTGCAGAGGTAGAGGCTTTTGAGCGCGTGGACGACGATATGATTGACGGCATCGTTGGCAGTATTGAGGGCATGAAGAGAGACACCATGCAGGTGGAGGACATTCAGGATGTTATTGAGCAAAAGCTTATGGCTGCCGGAAAGTTTGCCCTGGCCAAAAAGTATGTAATCTACCGCTATACCAGGGAGTTAGTTCGCAAGGCCAATACCACTGACGATTCCATCATGAGTCTGATTCAGAATCGCAACAAGGATGTTATGGAGGAAAACTCCAACAAAAATGCCTATGTGGCTTCTACCCAGAGGGATTTGATTGCAGGAGAGGTATCCAAGGATTTGACCAAGAGAATGCTCCTGCCAGAAAATATTGTGAAGGCCCATGAGGAGGGAGTTTTGCACTTCCATGACATGGACTACTTTATCCAGCCAATTTTTAACTGCTGTCTCATTAACATTGGAGACATGCTAGACAATGGCACCGTAATGAATGGCAAGTTGATTGAGACACCTAAGAGCTTTCAGGTGGCCTGTACCATTGTGACCCAGATTATCTCTGCCGTGGCATCTAGCCAGTACGGCGGCCAGTCTGTGGACGTTCGTCACCTAGGCAAGTACCTGAGAAAAAGTGTAGACAAGTACAGAAGCCACTATATGGAAAAATATGGTGACCTTTTGGACAAGGAAATCATTGATAAATTTGTGGAGGACAGGACTTTAGACGAGCTTCGCTCCGGTGTTCAGACCATCCAGTATCAGATCAATACCCTGATGACCACCAACGGCCAGTCCCCATTTGTTACCCTCTTTTTGAACCTGGATGCCGAGGATGAGTACATTGAGGAAAATGCCATGATTATCGAGGAAATCCTCCGCCAGAGATTAGAGGGAATCAAAAATGAAAAGGGCGTTTATGTAACTCCTGCCTTCCCTAAACTGATTTATGTCTTAGATGAGCACAATGCCCTCAAGGGAGGTAAGTACGATTATATCACCAAGCTGGCAGTTCAGTGCTCTGCCAAGCGCATGTACCCGGATTATATTTCCGCCAAAAAAATGCGTGAGAACTATGAGGGCAATGTCTTTAGCTGCATGGGTTGCCGAAGCTTCTTGACCCCTTGGAAGGATGAAAATGGAAATTACAAGTTTGAGGGACGATTCAACCAGGGAGTTGTCAGCCTCAACCTGCCACAGATTGGAATTTTGGCCAAGGGCCAAATGGAAAAATTCTGGCAGATTCTGGAGGAGAGACTGGCTCTTTGCTTCCAGGCCCTTATGTGCCGCCACAAGGCCTTAGAGGGTGTCTGCAGTGATGTCAGCCCAATCCACTGGCAGTACGGTGCCATTGCCCGACTGAAAAAGGGGGAGACTATTGACAAGCTTTTGCACGGGGGTTACTCCACCATTTCCCTGGGTTATATTGGCCTCTATGAAGTGACCAAGCTCATGACAGGAGAGAGCCAGACCACAGAGAAGGGCAGCCAGTTTGCCATGAAGGTGATGAAGAGACTTCGCCAGGCGGCAGATACCTGGAAGGAGGAGACCGGCCTTGGCTTCGGCCTCTATGGAACCCCGGCGGAAAGCCTTTGCTACCGCTTTGCAGAGATTGACAAGAAGCGCTTTGGAGTTATTGAGGATGTGACAGACAAGGGCTACTATACCAACTCCTACCACGTGGATGTCCGCGAAAAAATCGACGCCTTTAGCAAGTTTGACTTCGAGGCCCAGTTCCAGGTAATTTCCTCTGGCGGCGCCATCTCCTATGTAGAGGTGCCAAATATGCAAAACAACCTGCCAGCCCTAGAGGAAGTGGTAAAATATATTTACGAAAATATCCAGTACGCAGAGTTTAATACCAAGTCTGACTACTGCCAGGAGTGCGGTTACGACGGGGAAATCACTATTAATGAAAACCTGGAGTGGGAGTGTCCAAACTGTGGAAACAAGGACCACGATAAGATGAATGTCACCAGAAGAACCTGTGGTTATCTGGGAGAAAACTTCTGGAATGTGGGAAAAACTAAGGAAATCAATTCTCGTGTGATGCACTTATAGAAAGAAGGTTTTAACTTGTATTATGGAGACATAAAGAGGGTAGATGTGGCCAACGGTGTGGGGGTGAGAGTCTCTATATTTGTCAGCGGCTGTCCCCACCACTGCAAGGGCTGCTTTAATGAGGAGACCTGGAATTTTGACTACGGTCAACCCTATACGAAAAAGCAAGAAGATGATATAATAAAATACATGGAGCCAGACCATATTACAGGTCTGACCCTCTTAGGTGGAGAGCCCATGTTCCCCACCAACCAGGAGGCACTTTTGCCCCTCTTGCGCCGGGTCAAAGAGACCTATCCAAACAAGGATATCTGGTGCTACACCGGCTATCTTTTTGACCGGGATATTTTGGGCAAAATGTGCAAGGAGTCCCAGGTGACAGAGGAGTTTATCCGCTACATAGACATTTTGGTAGACGGCCCTTTTATCCTGGAGAGAAAAAATTTAAAAATCAATTTTAGGGGATCCGACAATCAGAGGATTATTGATGTAAAGAAGTCTTTGGCTTCCGGGGATATTGTTCACTGGGAGGGTGAGGTTTCCTAGACGAAGGAGATAGTATGGAAAAGATTAAGGTAAGATTTGTAAAATTAAAGGAGGGAGCCCAGGTGCCAACCTATGGCAGCCAGTATGCGGCTGGGGCAGACCTCTATGCTTGTTTGGACCAGGCCTTAGAAATCAAGGCCGGTCAGACTCAGTTTGTACCTACGGGACTGGCCATGGAAATCCCAGCTGGTCTGGTGGGCCTTATTTATGCCCGTTCCGGCATGGCCTGCAAGAAGGGCCTGGCACCGGCCAACAAGGTGGGAGTCATTGATTCTGATTACAGGGGAGAGATTATGGTTGCTCTCCACAACCACTCCGCCAATGATTTGACTGTGGAGCCAGGTGAGAGGGTGGCTCAGATGGTGATTGCACCTTATCTCACTGCCCTTTATGAGCAGGTGGACAGCCTAGAGGACACAGAGCGTGGCCAGGGAGGCTTTGGTTCCACCGGAAGTAAGTAAGAGAAGAAATCAACTAAAGGGGGCAACTCATGGCCAAAAAGGATTTGACAGACAAGTACGATTTTGAGAGCAGAGAATCCTACGAGAGAGCAAAAAAAGAAGAGCATTTTGTGGAGGAATTGAAGAGAAAGACCAACCTTGACGACGAAAAAACAGCCCTTAAGGTCTACAATAAGTTGGTGTCGGACAAGGTTTTTTCCACGGTGGTAGGTTATGATTTTTTGGCAGAGCTTCGACACA
>JAILSA010000035.1 GCA_024697885.1 Eubacterium sp.
CAGTTCATTCAGCTCTGTTGGTATCGGATATAGGCTATCCTTCAGTATTGCTATTGCCCGTTCTTTCCAATTCATATTGTTCTTTTCTTTTTTTATTTGCAAAGATAATCAATTTATCTCAAATATTCCCATATATCAATCGTGCTTTCTTACGGCTCAATAAAGATTGGTGTACCTTTCGCATGGTCTGCATCCAGTTCAATAATCCTTTCTATTAGATGGTGCTCGACAAGGAAAGTCAAATTCATATCAAGAGGTTCGAGTGAGAATGACATATAGCTCTTTCTTGGCTTTTTATTTGGATAACCCATCTCTATCAGCTCTTCTTTGCCTATTTCTCGATGCTCAACAATCTTATATGCACTCAACTTGTCAGGTTTGCCCATTTCATAGAGCACCAGTAAAGATGTATTGTCAAAAAGTTCTCTGTTAGCTTCCATAGAGCCTTTTGTCTTACCCAACCTTATATTATAAATATTGTGAGAGAGAATCCAGTCTTGGTATTTCCTTCCCTTATAACATCCTATAAGGATTGTTTGATTTTCACCAAAGAAATCTCTGATACTTCTATCGAAACCTTCCCATTTGTAACGCTCGAAAGGCTCGGCGGCCATCCATACATCTAAGTTGTCAAGATTTGGCTGTTCCTTCTTAAGTTCACTTATTTCGACAACCCTTGCTTGTCCTCTTAGCACTTGTTCGTAAGCACTACGTTCTTTGGTGATTTCCTGCTTCAGTCTTGCTACGCATTGTTTCTTTATAGCACTTATATAAGTTTCCATAAAGGTGTAGTCAATTTCGTTATTACCTTCTTTGCATGGGAGCCATATAGAATCCTTCTCCATTTTCTCTTTTGTCCATTTGAAAGAGTAGGCATAACCTTTTCCTTTCTTCTTTATAGGGGCAAGATAATAAAGAGCAAGATTTTCGTTTAATGAATCTTTGGCATAGAGCACATTTACATCATCTGAAGCCCAAAAGCGTTCAAATTGATAGAACGCTTCACCTACAGAACCATTATAAGTAACTGTTATGGTATTTGATGTATGAATATGCGAGTCATTAGCTATCTTGTTTGTAAGTCCATTTTTATCTGCCGTAGCCCCTATAAAGTTGATTTTGCCGGGAATCATATCAGCTTTTGTTAGCCTCTTACCCTTCTTAATATCGAACAGCTCTCCAATAGAAACCTCCTTCATGGAAATAATATTGATACGTTTCAAGGCTGATTCTTCTTCATGTGTCAAGAAGCAGTCCTCGAAGCCTGCCTCTTGGAGGTAGGCTTCGAGTTCGCGAACTCGCTCCGCTTCGAGTTCGCGAACTCGCTTCTCGATATGTTCAACAGCAACTTTTCCTTTTACAAAAGGAACTATAAGTTCAGTGTTGTTGAACGTTTTCTCAAAATCGCGAACCAATACACTTTGATATGTGTGGCTTGACCTATTCAGCCACGCAATAAACCACAAGGCAACAAGTTCATTGAATCCTTCAAACTTAGGAAAGACTGTCTTCGTAAACTGTCCAGCGTAGAAGTCATGCTTCATATAGAAGAATTGCATCCCAATCATGCCGACCGCAAGAGAATTTCCCTTTATCAGATGGTCGTCGTCAAGATAATCGACATACCCCAGTATGCCGTTGTTGAATACCGTTCGCGTGAAATATGGATATGAGGAGTTTGCCCCAAACACGAAACTGTCTTTATCCAACTGGGGATTTCCTTTTACCAAAAATAATTCCGAGGCTTTGCATCGCCTGTACTGGCCCCCGCCCTTAATGAAACGTCTTTCTATTTCTTCAAGACGGGAGCCAACTATTTTCCCAGGCCATTCCCTCCCTCTTGTTTGATAACCTCTGACACTCGCCAAGCGAGATAGTCTTTCACGACCTTTCGGAAATCTTCTTCTGTGGGTATGGTTTCTATCTTTTTGTGCTGCCCATACGTCCAATCTTTGCCATTGAGTGAAATGTGGTCTTCGAGGTATGAGCCTTTGAAATAATTTAGGTTCTCATTATTTACGCCCTTACCATATACTACCAACCTCACTACCTCTGCATATCGCTCTCTGGCATTGTTGGTGTCACGTAAATTAACACTCTGACTTGAATGACGGCGATTCATGCGAGAATAGCCATCTTCCGTGAAATCGATAAACTTTACTACTGAATCTTTTGTGTGTGGCTTACCAACTTCAAATACATAGATGGCAGTCTGAACATTAGACTTGCCGATAAACAGGTCTAAAGGCATCTTGATAGAAGCTACAAGTGTATTGTTCTTCAGGATGTCCTTAGTATATGGCAGTCCATTGCCGCTGCCTGCATTCTCCTGAATGAGAACAGCGGCCATGCCCTTATGGGTCATCATATTGAGTGCACGCTTCACGAAGACAAATCCCTTGCCTGCTGCGGAGTAAGGGGGATTCAACAGGAATACATCGGCGGGGAAAGGTTCACCTTTCAACTTGCCTTGCTCGTAATTTCCTTTGAAATCTGTCAAGGAGTCTCCTTGGATGATGTTTGCTGAACCATCCTTCATCAGAATCATGTTCAACACAGCAAGCAGATATATGTCGGCCAACTTTTCAATGCCTAATAGTTGCTCAGTTTTGATGTGAAGGATTTTTTCAGTCCTCTCTTCTGGGTTTGCTATTTTGGCTTTGGCATCAGCAATCATCTGGTGCATGGCAGAGATGAGGAAGCCCGCTGAACCCGTTGCAAAGTCCCATACATATGAATCTTTATTCACTTGACAGAGTCTTGCCATCAATTCCGTAACAGAACGTGGTGTGAGCACCACATCATTCTCTGCACCATCAGGAACGGCAACCCAGGCATTGAGTACATTAAACAGTCTGCCAGTAAAATCCAGATTGTGCAACTCACCTGTAAGAAAGGGAATGATATCCGTTTTAATATCATAGTAAAGCGTCTTCAGTTTACTCTCCCCGTTTATGGGAATTTCAAGATGCGAGTTTAGAAACACCACCTTAAGGATTCCGTAAATCATGTCAATCTTCTCTTCGGGAAGATTTTTATTTTTCAGGTAAGATTTGATTCTGCCCATGATGACAGCACCATCATTATTGTCTGCATCATTATTGCCGAGCAATTCGTCTTCTTGTAACGGACGCACCTTGAAAGAGCCATTTTCATTTCTCACACCCAACCCTGCCATAATCAGCCCCGTTACAAGCTGAACCCGCTGATTAACCACAATATGCAATTCGTCCTGCATTTTTTGATTAAGGGCTTTTAACTTACGCTCAATGTCATCTTCCAAATTGGACTTCTGGCGTTCTATTTCTGCTTCGGTCAGGTTAATCTCAGCAAGATGCTTAAATAACTCCTCACGAAACATTTCCAGCAGGAAAGACAAGTCACTGTAGCGTCCTATTTCTTTTGGTATGAAAAGATTCCGTCTGGAGAGAAACAATGCGCTAACTTCATAAACAATTTCTCCTGTTTCTTCTTTATATCCATTTACCCCTATGGCAAGTACTTCTTTATAGTTCGTATGGCGCACGATAGCATTAGCATAATGTACAGCTCCATTGACTGCGTATTTTTCAATATTAGCATAATTCGGATCACCTTTTTTTGTTGTGTTTGCTGGTAACCCTGTTTCTTCATCAAGTTTTATAAGTGCGCCTTTTGTTCCTTTAACTTCAATCATCACGGGAATATCGCCCTCACCAGTCGGAATCATGCACTTGATATCTGGATAGTTCGGTCCTTTTCCTCCTTTCTTCGAAGGTGCCGTTTTGAGAGCCTTTTCAATCTGAGGATTAATGAAATCAGTTTTGAGATAGAGCTTAATCCCTTCCAATTGCTCCTTAGCCCATTGTTCAACCAATTCTTCTATGCTGTGATTCTTTTTGCTTGCCATATCTTTCTAAGTAAATGTTGTTTTCGACTTACCCACTAACTTTTCCGAGTTACCCACTAAGTGTATTATAGTTAACCAGTAACTTAAAAAGAGGGGTGGTTTGTTTGACTTTTCTTTGTTCTTACCAATTCTGTTAGTTCCACATCAAGCAGTTCTGCAATTCTTAGATATGTCTCCATCGTTGGCTGGCAGTCATTGGTACACCATTTTGATACAGTAGTAGGCGCACATCCCAACTGCTCTGCCAACCACTTATTGGTTCTCTTCTTCTCTGCAAGTACGACTTTGATGCGATTAATGTCTTTGTCCATAATGGATTTCTCTTGTTCTTGGTACAAAGTTACTCTTTTTCTCTGAAAGAACACACAAAACGTTCGTATATTTAGTAAATAATCACATTTAAATGTTGTTTTCCCCACTTTTCTGTGACTTTTTCTGATATTCGTCTGTCAGTTCTATTACTTTATGCATAATATGTACTAACTGCATCATATACTTCTCTAACTTGTACACCAATGCAGCGGTTCTGCGCTCTGAAAAGTGGCTCTTCAACTCTTTTAGAGTCTAGTTGTAGTTGTTACTTACCATACGGAACTGAGTATGAAAATCGCTCCGCTCGGTATAATACTCATGCAGACTCTTGTCGAATGTCACCACATGGTTTTCCATCCAGTCTGCTAGAACGATAGTTCCATAACTTGGGATTACAGGACAATTTGCATGAGAACTGTGCCATTGAGTTCTTGCTCTGGCAAGCGAACAAGTTCGAGTGATTAAGGGTGATGCGTCCCATGATAGGAGCCTTGCCCTGTTTATCTAATCCACTCTTTTTAAGGTAGAGCAACACCTTGAATTTGCTTATTTTAGATAAAATGTTCACGCTCGGCAATCCGCAAGCAAGCTTGCATTGCTCTCTCTTAATCACATTTTTCATACGCTTCTGAGTTTTTGGGTGTAAAGTTATACATTCTCAGAGCGTCCCCAGCCGTGCAAAATATGCCAGAATATGTATGAATCAGTTGTCAGGAAAATAAGCAGGTAAAATCCATTGAATCCGTGGTAGTAAGAAAGTCACGAGTTCTTGAACGCCGCAGGAGTCATGCCGGTGAGGCGCTTGAAGTATTTGCTGAAGAAAGAAGGGTTGGGGAAACCCATCTCGTCAGAAATCTGAGCCACGGACTTGTCGGTGTGGCGCAGTTCCACCTTTATGCGCATCACGATGGCGCGGTCTATCCACTCCTTTGCGGTGATGCCGCTTGCCTGCCTCACCACGGTGCCAAGGTATCGCTCCGTAAGGCACAGGCGCTCGGCATAGTAGCCTATATGGTGGTGCTCGGCACAGTGCTGGTTGGCAAGCTGTATGAAGCGGTCGAAGATGGTCTGCTCGCGAAAGTGCGGCGGCTGGTGCTCGGCATGGCG
>JAILSA010000106.1 GCA_024697885.1 Eubacterium sp.
ACGTATCCTCGAAAAACTAACTCAAAAAAGGGTGATGGCTATTTTACTCGGAATGTTTGTTACTGCCGTAATTCAATCATCATCTGCAACAACCGTTATGGTTGTTGGTTTTGTAAACTCAGGAATCATGAAGCTAAATCAGGCCGTTGGAATCATCATGGGTGCAAACATAGGAACAACTATAACCTCATGGATTCTCTCATTAACTGGAATTAGTGGAGACAACATCTTTATTAATCTATTAAAACCAAGTTCATTCTCACCAATTCTTGCAGCAATTGGTATCGTAGCAATAATGACTGGTAAAGAAGGCACAAAAAAAAGAATCATCGGAAACATTCTACTAGGTTTTGCCATTCTTATGTTCGGAATGGAAACCATGAGTGATGCAGTTGCACCCCTAAAAAACAACGAAAATTTCACAAGCATGTTAACAGCATTTTCAAACCCTATATTAGGAATGCTAGCTGGTGCCGTTCTTACAGCTGTAATCCAAAGTTCATCTGCATCTGTCGGCATTTTGCAGGCACTTTGTATGTCCGGTGCAGTAACTTTTGGCACAGCAATCCCAATCATTATGGGTCAAAACATTGGAACATGCGTAACTGCTCTTATATCATCAGTTGGAGCTAGCAAAAACGCAAAAAGAGCAGCTTTTATCCACTTATATTTCAACTTAATAGGAACCATAGTCTTCATGATTGCATTCTACCTATTAAACCATTTTATGAATTTTGCATTTCTTGCTGAATCGGCTAGTCTAACAGGAATCGCCGTGGTACACAGCTTATTCAACATAGGATGTGCCGTAGTTTTGATTCCATTTGCTGATAAGCTTGTTCAACTCGCAACTTATACGGTACGAAATCACAAGGATACAGAAGAAGAAAAGAAAAAGCCAGCAGAACTTGCTGCCTTAGATGGACGTTTTCTCGACACCCCATCATATGCAATTCGCCTATGTAAAAAGGCGGTTGTTCAAATGTCTGAACTCACAAAAAAATCCATTAATCTTGCAATGGACGTTCAAAAAAATTATTCAGAAGAAAAAGTATCAGAAGTTGAAAAACTAGAACAATTAGTCGATGAATTCGAAGATTCTATCGGAACATATTTGGTAAAAATTGCAGGAAGAGATTTAGGAAAAGAAGACAGTCATTTACTATCAATTTTATTACATTCAATTAGTGATTTTGAAAGAATATCAGACCATGCAATTAATATCGCAGAAGCAGCCAAAAAGATACATGATCAAAATCAATTCTTTAGTGAACAAGGAAATAAAGAACTACAAGCTCTAGGCGTAGCTGTACATGATATCATGCAAATGACAGTAGATGTTTTTGTAAATAATGACACAAAACTCGCAGTAAATGTCGAACCACTAGAAGAAGTCATCGATGATATTGTAATGGAAATGAAACAAAGACACGTTATAAGACTAAGAAAAGGTGACTGCTCAATGGAAGCAGGTCTCTTACTAGAAGACATTTTGACTAATTACGAAAGAGTCTCAGATCACTGTTCAAACATCGCAGCTGCACTAATAGAAATTCAAGCGGACGAACTAGACATGCATCAATACGTTGAAGTAAAAGTAAAAGGAAGCGATCCATATTTCCAAGAGAAATATTTAGAGCTAAAAGGTATGTATGTGTTGCCTTAATGCTTTGACTTGATTTGTGCTTAATGCTTGCTTTGATTTGTACCTTGTTGGTGTATTTAATGTGGGAAACCCACTCATCTGCTTCCTTGACTAAATTCACAAACAAGATTTCACTCATTTCATCCTAAAAGCATAGGACCTCCCCCGTTTTCCACCTTCCCTATGCTTTTTCGATAAAATCCACTCCCAAAGCTTCACTCATTTCACCCTAAAAGCATAGGACCTCCCCACTTTTCCACCTTCCCTATGCTTTTTCTAGTTTAATCTTGCTTTTCTCAGCGTTGGTTTTCCCAAAAAAGCATAGGACCTCCCCGTTTTCCTGCCTTCCCTATGCTTTTTCTAGTTTGATCTTGCTTCTCTCAGCCTTGATTTTTCCAAAAAAGCATAGGACCTCCCCAGTTTCACGCCTTCCCTATGCTTTTTTCTCTAAATCCACTCAAAAAGCTTCACTCATGTCATCCCAAAAGCATAGGAGACCTCAGTTTTCACGCCATCCCTATGCTTTCACTGGCCAC
>JAILSA010000113.1 GCA_024697885.1 Eubacterium sp.
TCCTTCTTGTCTCCCTCTTCTGTCACATCCACTACCAGGGCCCCCTCGCTCTCATGAGCAAAGCCGCCCTCCTTCATCTTTTCCACCATATCTGGAATATATGGCTGGGCATCGCTCTCCTTTTTCCAGAGATCGAATTCCACATCTAACTTGTCATAGTTTTTCTTAAGGTCTGCAATGGACACAGAGAGGACATGCTCCCAGAGAGCACGGTAGCCCGGCACTCCCTCCTGAAGCTTGGCTGTGGCCTCCTGGGCATCCTTCAGGTAGTCCTCATGCTCCTTGGAATAGCCGCTGGCATAAGGGTAAATCTCCTCCAGGTCAGAAATGGTAAAAGGAGCTTCCTTTGGATATTCTCCCTCATAATTCTCATCGAAGTAAGGCAGGTCTGGCTGGCGTTTTTTCACCTCGGTAATAATGAGACCGATCTGCAGTCCCCAGTCTCCTAAGTGGACATCTCCAATAACCTTATTGCCCATAAATCTGCAGATTCTCTTGATGGACTCTCCAATTACTGCAGGGCGCAGGTGTCCCACATGAAGTGGCTTGGCCACATTTGGTCCGCCGTAATCAATGACAATGGTCTTTGGCTCTTCTAAGGTCACTCCCAGCTTGTCATCCTCTTCCATTGCCTGGGTCTGGCTGGCTAAGAGCTGGCCGCTGACGGACATGTTGATAAAACCAGGATTGACCGCCTCTATTTTTGAAAAAGAGGAATCCTCCTGCAACCTGGCAACCACATCGTTGGCAATCATAATAGGGGCCTTTTTGTAGGCCTTAGCCGCTGCCATGGCACCGTTGCACTGGTATTGACAAAGGTCTGGTCGGTTGGATATGGTCACCATGGCATACTTGGCATCGTAACCCGCCTCCACAAAGGCCTCTGTCATCTTATCTCTCAATAAATCAATTGTTTTTTTCATTCTGGCTTCCTCCAATTAATCTTGTGTATCAATCACGTTTATCTTAGAACTTAAACCTAGATTTGTCAATACTTGGAAATACTTCTCAAAGGTTTTGCGACAGCACATTGGGTTGTGGATTGTCACCCCGGGAAGAGCCGTTCCTAGCAGGGCAAAGGACATGGCCATGCGGTGGTCCTCATAGGTCTCAAAGGTCACCTGCCTGTCTCCCCTCTGGTAGGTTTCTAGGAGATTTTCGTCAGGATAAATAGTCAGGCCATCTTCTTCTTCCTCCACCTTCAGGCCAAATCTCTTAAGTTCTGTCACAATGGCCAGGATTCGGTTGGACTCCTGTCTGCGAATATGGCCTACCCCTCTTATTTTTGTGGGACCCTGGGCAAAAACTGCCACTGCCGCCAAGGTCATGGTCTGGTCAGAGCAGTTGCTCAGATTTACCTGAAGGCCCTTTAGTTTTCCTCTTTTTGGCCCCCATAAGAGAATTCCGTCCTCCTCCTCTTTTGTCTCACATCCCATGTCCTCAAGGACGTGCAAAAAGGCCAAATCCCCCTGGCTTCCATCCCAGTGGACATGAGCCACCTTGGCACTGCCCCCGTTAATGGCTGCCATGGCATAGAAGTAGCAGGCGGCGGACACATCCGGCTCAACCTGGTAGGTCCTGGCCTCATAGGCCTGGTCCGGCAAAATCCGGTAGGTGTCTGGCCCCCTCATTTCCATGGAACAGGAAAAATCCTTCATCATTTTCATGGAGATTTCCACATAGGCTCTGGCATCCCTTGTACCAGGCAGCTGAATCTCATGGCCCTCTTCCACCATGACTCCCGTCAGCAAAAGGGCGGAGAGAAACTGGCTGCTCTCATCAATATTTAAAAAGACCTTTTTCTCCCCTTCTTTTCTCCCCAAAATCTTAAAGGGAAATCTGTAGGCCTCTTCCTCGTATTCAAAAACAACACCCAGTGTCTCTAAGGCCACAAGAAGCTCCTTCATAGGTCTGGCCTTCATCTGGTCAGAGGATGTCACCCGGTAGCTGCCCCCGGACAGGGCCAGCATGGCAGTCAAAAAACGGGCCGCCGTTCCAGCGCTTCCCACATAGACCTCCACCTGGTCCCTAGGAATTTGTACCCCCTTAGAAGTCAGGGTCACTCTCTCCTTTTCTTCCTCTACCAAAATCTCATAACCTAAATCCTCTAGGGCCTTCATAAAAACTCTGGAGTCGTCGCTAAAGAGAACACCCTCTAATACACTGGTTCCCTGGGACAGGGCCGCCAATAGAAGGGCTCGGTTGGTAATGCTTTTGGAACCCGGCACCTGAAGCCGAATGTCTTTTTTTCCCTCGAAGGGTTTGAGTCTAAATTCTTTCAAGTATAACCTCCACAAAAAACAGCAGGCCCAAGTCATGGACCCGCTGCAATTATATTATGATTCTCACATCAATTATTTGCAAAATGCCTTAACTTCAGCATAAATGCTATCTGCATCCAAGCCATATTTTTTCACAAGCTCAACCGCCGGTCCGGATTCACCAAATACATCCTTGACGCCGATTTTCTTCACTGGTGTAGGAGCCTTCTCTGACAGGCAGTCACAAACAGCGCTTCCCAATCCACCAATAATGGAATGCTCCTCAACTGTAACAACTTTTCCTGTCTCTTTGGCTGCTGCCACAATCAAATCCTCATCTAAAGGCTTGATGGTATGAATATTGATTACCTTGGCATCAATGCCATCTGCTGCCAGTTTCTCGGCTGCCTCTAAGCAGTTAGATACTGGGAGTCCAGATGCCACAATCGTCACATCCTTACCCTCTCTTAAGACAATACCCTTTCCAAGTTCAAACTTGTAATCAGCCTTGTCATTGATTACAGGCACTGCCAATCTTCCAAAGCGAAGATAACATGGTCCTTCATGCAAATATGCAGCTCGAACTGCTGCCTTGGCCTCTACATCATCTGATGGAACAATAACAGTCATTCCAGGAATGGTTCTCATAAGAGCCACATCCTCGTTACACTGATGGGTCGCTCCATCCTCTCCTACGGAAACTCCGGCGTGAGTAGCACCAATTTTAACATTCAAATGTGGATATCCAATTGAGTTGCGAACCTGCTCAAAAGCACGTCCTGCAGCAAACATGGCGAAGGAACTTGCAAAAGGAACCTTGCCTGTAGTGGCAATACCAGCTGCAACACCCATCATGTTTCCCTCGGCAATTCCACAGTCAATATGTCTGTCTGGGAAAGCCTTTTTGAAAATACCAGTTTTAGTCGCATTAGCAAGGTCAGCATCTAACACAACCAGATTATCAAATTCCTTACCAAGCTCTGCAAGAGCATTTCCATAGCTCTCACGAGTGGCAATCTTTTTTACTTCTGACATAGAGCTTCACCTGCTTTCTTTAATTCTTCCATCGCCTGAGCATACTGCTCATCGTTAGGAGCCGTTCCATGCCAGCTAGCCTGACCTTCCATAAAGGAAACACCCTTACCTTTTACAGTCTTGGTGATAATAGCTGTTGGTTTGCCTTTCACTGTCTTAGCCTCGTCAAAGGCTGCCTTCAAGGCATCGAAGTCATGGCCGTCCACAGTGATTACATGGAAGCCAAATGCCTGGAATTTTTCATCAATTGGATATGGGGAACATACCTCTTCTACTGCTCCATCAATCTGGAGTCCGTTATTATCCACGATGGCTACGAAGTTGTCCAGCTTTCTGTGGGCCGCCAACATGCTGGCCTCCCAAACCTGGCCCTCCTGAATCTCACCATCTCCCAAAAGGGTGTAAACACGGTAATCATCTCCACTGAGTTTGGCAGAAATAGCCATTCCCACTGCCGCTGAGATTCCCTGTCCCAGAGAACCGGAAGACATATCTACACCAGGAATGTGCTTCATGTCTGGGTGTCCCTGCAAATAAGAACCTACATGGCGAAGTGTGGCCAAATCCTCTACTGGGAAAAATCCACGGTTTGCCAATACGGAATAATAACCTGGGGCTGTGTGTCCTTTACTGAGGACAAAACGGTCACGTCCCTCCTTCTTTGGATCCTTAGGATCCACATTCAACTCTTCAAAGAAGAGATATGTATAAATATCTGCTGCTGACAGAGATCCGCCTGGATGTCCTGACTTAGCACTGTGTACTGCTGTCACGATTCCCTTGCGAACTTCCACGGCAGTCTTCTGAAGTTCTAACTTGTTCATATTTTCCTCCAATACTATATTTTCCTAATTCTCCCTAGTGGATTATTTGTCACCGAATACGGCCTTGTAATCTCTCTGGAAGCCTTCGATTCCCTTGTCTGTCAATGGGTGGTGTGTCATCTGCTCGATTACCTTGTAAGGTACGGTAGCAATATCTGCACCAGCAATTGCACAGTCAGTTACATGAATAGGATTTCGAATACTTGCAGCGATAATCTCTGTATCAATTCCGCCGGCTGCAAAAATCTCAACGATAGACTCGATCAGGTCAATACCTGGGGTGGAAATATCATCCAAACGTCCCATAAATGGAGAAACATATGCTGCTCCTGCTCTGGCAGCGAGCAGAGCCTGGTTTGCTGAAAAGATCAAGGTAACATTTACCTTGATTCCCTCTGATGCGAGAACCTTGGTGGCCTTCAATCCCTCTACTGTCATAGGGATTTTTACTACCATATTCTCATGAAGTTTTGCAATCTCTCTACCTTCTGCGATCATCCCCTCTGCATCTACGGTTGTAGCCTTTACTTCACCGCTAATAGGACCATCTACAATGGAAGCGATCTCTTTCAAAACATCTTCCTGAGTTCTTCCGCCCTCTTTGGCAATCAAAGATGGATTTGTAGTTACTCCGCAAATTACTCCCATGTCATTTGCTTTCTTAATGTCCTCGATTTTAGCTGTGTCAACAAAAAATTTCATTGTAAATAAACCCTCCTAAAAATTATTTATATCATAAACCCATTATACAACTGACGGGCCTATAATCTCAACCTCTTTTTTGGAAAATCTTTAATTTTCTTTATTGTTTTTTCATTATCATTCTGCCCCATAAAAGCACATGCCATCCAGGGTCAGCTTAAATACGGCGTCTATTTCCCGGCCATAGGTATACTCTGTGGTCACCTTGCCCGCCTTGTCATACTCGCCATACCAGCCCGCGTTGCCATTGCTGATAATGTAGTGGCCAAGCTTCTTCTCACAGGTGCAATTACCCGTCTCCCCCACAGGGAAGGTCTCTAGTTTTTCTGCTTTTTTCTTCTTGGCATTAATGCAAAAACTGACTCCCGTTCCGGTTCCCTTGTTCATGACATAGGTAGCCAGACTGCCATCGGATTCCAGATTCAACTTGCTTCCCGAGAGATTCCACTTAGAAATCGTGTCATTCTCCCAGATTTTTTTCTTCCAGCCCGTCGCTTTCTGCCAATCCTTCTTTGGTCCAAAGACATAGGAAACCTTAGGCTTTTTGCTGGTAATGGCATCCAACCTCAAAATTCCATCGGGTTTGGTGACCGCCAGATAAATCCCCCCCTGGTCCGGCTGGGTCAGGGACTGAAGGCTGATTCCCTTAGGGAATTGGTAGACCTTCTTGGTCTTGCCAGTCTTCATGGAGGTGGCAAAAAGGCTGTCCGCTCCCTTGTCTGTCGCTATGGTATAGATGTGCTCGTAGCCGTCGTAGGCAAAATCCTTGGCCACCAGGTTTTTTGGCAGCTGGCAGGTGGCATTGACCCTGCCTATATTAGATACCTTGGCAAACTTCCTGTCCGCCACCTGATAAATCAACTCATTGCCACACTGGTAGAGCCTTGTTCCATGGTTGCCCTCCGTCACTGTGGTATTGCGAATCTGACCGCTTCTGTCATAGGCATAAAAATTGGAATCCCCCTTTGGGAATACGAAAAAGAGTCCGTTTTGATTGGTCTCCTTGCTGTTTCCCTTCTCAAAGGAAACATTGGTGACACCGGATACTGCCGGAGCATCATAGCGGTAAATTTTTTCCTCTCTCTGGGCCCCGGTCACATCCAAAACTTCCATGATGATATAATTGGTCTTGCCCGGAACAATGCCGCTAATCACAAATTCCTGAACAGCGCTCTGGTTGTTTTCCATGCCGGAATTGACATACCTGGTAAAGTCTGGCATGTCGGAATCCTCTATGGTAATGGTATATCTCACCATACCCCTGGCTGACATCTTAAAGTAAAAATAAAAGCTGCCCGGATTGGTTCCAAAGGGATTCAGGGCGATGATGGGCTCCTTGAAGCTGGCATTCATCCTCTTGATCAGGCGGTCTAATCGGTCTCTGGCCGCCTGGGAGGTCTTGACATCATAGACATTTTTGTTGTCGAAATTCAGGACATTTTTTCCCTCACCGCTGGTAATCAGGTCGGTGCTGTTTTTGTCCAGGTCGTAACTATAGGCATGGATTTCAGAGCAGTCAGCCTGCTCCTGTCTCATTCTCTCCTCTAGTTCTCCTGTCACCGAACTTCCCCCGGTGAGATACATATAGGCACCTACCGTCAGCGCCCCCAGCAAAATAATGGTAATAATTGCCGGCTTCAAAAACTTCTTCATGTCAATCCCCTGCCTTCATTTATCGGTCCCACTTATCACACAGATTGTTGATCTGGTCAGTAAATTTGGCCACATCCTTGTTGTTTAATCCCTCGTTTCTTCGGATTACGGATAGTAACCTCTGTCCCGCCGTCATCAGACGCTGGAACATGTCGCTGGCCCTCTTAGATGCCGCCTTCTTCTTCTGGGCTGCCACCGGCTCTGACTCGTGGACAAATTCCCCTGTAACCAGGTCAAAAATAGTTCCGGAATATGGGGCCATAGCCACATAGCCGTGATCCGTCAAGGTCCTGGTAAAGGCCTCGCAGACACTGTCCTCCCCGTGAACAACAAAAACTCTCTTTGGCGGTCTCTCCGTAAAGCCATTGACCCACTTAATAAGTCCATCCCTGTCAGCGTGACCGCTGATGCCAGAAATTTTTACAATTTTGGCCTTGACCTCAATAGGTTCTCCAAAGAGTTTAACTTCCTCCGCTCCCTCTAAAAGGGTTCGGCCCAAGGTTCCCCTGGTCTGGTAGCCCACAAAGACAATGGTGGACTCCTCTCTCCACAGATTGTGCTTTAGGTGGTGGCGAATTCGTCCCGCCTCACACATACCGGAAGCTGACAAAATCACCTTTGGCTCTGTATTCTCATTGATGGCCTTACTGTCGTCGCTGGTAATGGACAACTGCAGGCCCGGAAAACCAATAGGGTTAATGCCCTTGTCCACAAGTTCCCTGGCCTCTCCGTCAAAGCACTCCTCGGCATTTTTGCCAAAAATATTGGTGGCCTCCACAGCCAAGGGACTGTCCACATAGACCTCAAAGTCCGGGTTTTCCTTAATGAGCCCCTGCTCCTTAATCTGACGGATAAAGTAGAGCATCTCCTGGGTCCTGCCCACGGCAAAGCAAGGAATAACCACATTACCTCCCCGCTGGAAGGTGTCCCGAATAATGTCAGATAGTTCTCCCACATAGTCCGGATTCTGACTGTCGTGAACCCGGTCACCGTAGGTGGACTCCATTACCACATAGTCCGCCGCCTTGGTATATTTGGGATTTCGAAGAATTGGCTTATTGCTGTTACCCAAATCTCCAGAAAATACTACCGTTCTCTCCTCTTCTCCCTCCTTGGCAAAAACCTCAATGGAGGAGGAGCCCAAAAGGTGGCCCACATCCGTAAATCGAATGCTGACATTTTCATTTAGTCGAATGATCGAGTCATAGCAGCAGGGAACAAGGAGTCGGATGGCCCCCATAGCATCCTCCATGGTATAGAGGGGCTCGTAGGGCTCTCCGCCGGAGCGCTGGGCCTTGCGGTTTCGCCACTCTGCCTCAAACTGCTGTATATGGGCACTGTCTCGAAGCATAATCTGAGAGAGCTCCGAAGTGGCCTTGGTACAATATACAGGACCTCGAAAGCCCCTGGCAAAAAGCATAGGCAAAAGTCCTGTGTGATCAATGTGCGCGTGGGTAATCAAAATAAAATCCAAATCTGATGGATTGACAGGAATCTCCTGGTTCTCAAAAATATCCTGGCCCTGTTCCATTCCAATATCAATACAAAATCTGGTTTCTCCCACTTCCATGTAATGACAGCTTCCCGTAACCTCATGGTCTGCCCCAATAAATTCTAGTCTCATAGCCGCCTCCTAACTCGCAGCAAAACACTGCGACTTCAAGCACAAAAACCGGTCAAAATCTATATATTTATTATACTTTATTTGCCATTTAGCGTCAATAAATTAGGTCGTTGAAGTTTGGCCCCTTAAATGCTATAATATAAGCACTTATTGAACTTAAGAGGCGGGCATTTGCCCACCCGAAAGGAGCATAAAATGAAAGACAAAAGAATCGTAGTTGCCCTGGGAAGAAACGCCTTTGGTCAGACCTTTCCTGAGCAGCAAAAAAATGTAAAAAAAGCCGCTGAGGCCATTGCGGACTTAGTAGAACAAAAATTCGAAATCGTAATTACCCATTCCAACGGACCTCAGGTCGGCATGATCCAGACTGCCATGACTGAGTTTGCCCGCTTGGACAACAAATATACTGTGGCACCAATGTCCCTGTGCGGCGCTATGAGCCAGGGCTACATCGGATACGACCTGCAAAATGCCATTCGCGCCGAGCTTCTCAAGCGAGGTATTTTCAAGCCGGTCTCCACTGTCATTACCCAGGTGAGGGTGGATCCTTTTGACAAGGCCTTCCAGCACCCAACCAAGGTAATCGGCCGTCTCATGTCCAAGGAAGAGGCTGAGGCCGAGGAGGAAAAAGGAAATCATGTAGTGGCCGAGGGAGATGGCTACCGAAGAATTATTGCTTCCCCACAGCCAATCGACATCTACGAAATCGACGCCATCCGGGCCCTGGTAAATGCAGGTCAGCTCGTAATCGCTGCCGGCGGTGGCGGAATTCCTGTAATGGAACAGGGAACCAAGCTAAAGGGCGCCAGTGCCATTATTGAAAAAGACTATACTGCAGCCAAATTGGCAGATATGATAGACGCCTCCCACCTCTTGATTTTGACCTCTCAGGAGCAGATGACCATTGAGGACGGAAAAACTCCTCTCGGTCACTTAAGCGTAGACCAGGCCATTGATCTGATTGACAAGGGCAACTTCGACCCCATCACCAGCCTGCCAAAGATTAGCGCCTGCGTAAACTTTGTTTCCTCTGGTCAAAACCGCACCGCTATTGTCACCAAGCTTGAGGAGGCTTACCAGGGTGCCAAGGAGCGCGTGGGAACTATTATCAAATAAAAAAGAAATGTCAGTACTAAGAAAGTCTAAAAACAGGAAGAGTCCAACCGACTCGAGACGAGGTGCATGCGCACCTAAGTCTCTCTCTGGTTGGCCTCTTCCTGTTTTATTATACTTATCTAGTGCCGACATTCCTCCCAAAAAGTCAAGACTCGCTAATTTAAACACAAAAAGGAGCTGAGCACTAACATTTTTTTAATTGTGATATGCTCCCTTCATTCTTAATTTTGTTTTCTCACAATCTTGTACTCATCGTCTGTCTGATAGTAGGGACAGGACTCATAAGAGGTGGAAAAGAATCTGGCCATTTCGTCCTCATCTAGATTCACTTCACACTCACCATAGCCCTCATCGTCTAAGACATAAAACGCACAGTACTCACAATTTGCTATCATTTCAGCCGGCCTCCTCAGGCTTTTTTCTTTTTGCCCTTCTTCTTGTTCTTTTTCTTCTTAGCTTCTTCCCTGGCCTTTTGGGCGGCCTCCATCTTGGCCTTTTCTTCCCAAACTCCGGTCAAATCACCGATATTTTGTCCCAAGCGCTCCCAAAAGCCCATATCCCCCGGAAGGTTAATGGCCTTTACTGAATTTTTTACCTTCAGAGGAGAAATCTCACCCTCCCTGGTAGCCAGGCTAAAAACCACCTCGCCGTAGGCCATATTTTTTCCCCCAAGGGCCAACTCCACATCTTCTAAATCCAGAGTCAGAGACTTGCCCGCCACCAAATCCTTGGCCATGCCAGAGGCGGTGATGGACAGGAGATTTTTCCAGTTAATTTCAAACAAAATCGAATGGTCCTGGGTGCTAAGGCTAGTCTTAGTCTTTATAGTGCCCCGGTGGCCGTAGTAGTCGTAGGAGAATTTACAGGTCTGCTTGCAGATTTCCCTGCCCTCTTCTTCCAAATTCAGGGAAAAAGAAATGGCCTGGTTGTTAGACTCATAGGAGATCACTCTCTCGTAGACCTCCCCCTTTTGCGCCATGGCAAAAGACAGGCTACCCAAATCCTGACCATCTAACTGAAGGCTTGTCAGGGTCTTTTGCTTACCTTTCACATGAAGGCTGTAGGACTGATTTTTGCCTGCAATGGCATCCGCCCTCTGATTCACCTGGGTCAAAAGGTCAAAATTCTCATCCCTTACATTTTCATTGACCAGCTTGACAAATTCCTCCTGGTCAGCCACAAAGGATTTTAAATCCTCCATAAAGACGTCCACGCCCTCAGGAGATAAACTCAGCAAATAGCCTTCCTCTGTGCCATTTCCCTGCTTCTGACAGCTAATCTCTCCGTCCAGGCTCTCTAACTCCTCCTGGAAAAAGTTTTTGAAGTCCTGGAAAAAACGAGTAATTAAACCAAAATTTAAGTTTTTCCCCGAGACCTGGTTTTCCCCTCTCTCCTCTGACACCGTCAGGCCGTAGAGGTCTGGCAGGGAGTACTGGAGGTTGTCCTGATCAATAAAATAATCTGCCTGAATACTTTTTCCCTGGGAATTTTCAATGTAGCCGCTGATTCTGCAGGCCTGATTTTCCCCCATGGTCTGAGCATTTACGTTGAGGCTCAAATCCTGGATTTTGGCCAGACATTCTGGCAGGTGACCATAGGCCTCCTCTTCTAGCTCTATGTCCGACAAATTAAGTTCTATGTCGCTTCCCTTGCCAAGGCAGCGAAGGATCAAATCCTGCCCCCCTAGCTGACTTGTCAAATAGGACTGTTCCATCCGGTTGGAAAACTGGGCCAAAAGCAGATAGGCATCTGCCTTTGGATCCTTCAATTTTGAAATAAAAGCATATCCCCCACTGCCTATTAGGACCAGGGCTCCTAAGACTAAAAGGATGCTAAAAATTTTCTTTAACTTCACTGGACCACTTCCGCCTTTCCCTCTCGATTGTCATAGATAAATTGAACCAAACGATAGGCCAAAACTCCAAGGCAGATTCCCAATATCATTCCAGCCAAAATATCTGTTACATAGTGAACACAAAAATAGAGTCTGGATACAGAGATTACCAGGGCAAATGGCAGACACAAGAATCCCCATCTCTTCTTCCACAAAAAGGCTGTGGTAGTGGAGGCAAAGGAGGCAAAGGTGTGACCGCTTGGGAAGGAATAATCCGTTGGATTTGGAATCAAGAGCTTAATGTCTTGGTGTCTCCAGCAAGGTCTAGGTCTGGAAAAAATATTCTTTAGAAGACCATTTCCCACTAAGAGGCACAAAATCAGAGCCAGCGCCATAGCCATGCCAAGTCTTCTGGTCTTAGGCAAAAAGAAAAGAATCAGGGACAAAACAATCCAAACCAGTCCCGCATCGCCTAAGTTTGTCATCACTTTCATAAAGGGGGTCCATATTTCATTTTGATTTCCCGCAAAAAAATACAGGACCGCTGTGTCTATTCCCTCAATCATTTCTAACTATCCTTTCACTCTAATCCGACAAACTCTTCGCTTGCCGCCAATGTAGGCAATCACTTTGGCCTTACCCTTTTTGATTGCCTTGACTTTTCCTTTTTTTGTCACCCTTACCACACTCTTTTTGGTGGATTTAAAGGTGATATTTTTCTTGGCCCTAGATGGGCTGGCCCCAAGAACCTTTAACTTGTAGGATTTTCCCACCTTCAGGGTTTTTTTCTTCTTGTTGAGTTTAAATTTGCAGATGCTGCCCAGAAGATTTTTCACCTCTTTCCAGGCGCTAGACCGGTAGAGGGAGACATAATCATAGAGGATATAGCCCTCTGTATTTCCCGCCTTAATCTTCTTGATCATAGTGGCCAGGTTATTGGACCTTTTCTTCCAGCCCGGGTCCTCTGCCACTGTGGTAGTTCCCGCCCTGTAGAGGGCCAGGCCAATATACATAGGTCGGTCGGCTGTGTTAATCTCTCGCCAGGACTTAAGGACCTTGTCAAAGAGCTTGACCTTCTTGCCAGCCATAAGATAGCTGTTGGTCCAGTAAATCTGTGGGGCCACATAGTCCACATAGCCGTCCTCTGACAGCCAGGTCTTAACATCGGCGCCGATGGTGGCATTGTAGCTGAGATTACCTGCCGGACTAATGCCAAAGGCCACAGACTTATCCGCCTCCTTCACTGCCTTGTAGACAGTCTGAATCATGGCATTGGTGTTTTTGTATTTTTTCTTCTTGGCAACCTTGGCATACTTCTTTATATTGGTGGGATAAAAATAATCGTCCATGTGGATGCCGTCCACGTCGTAGTTCTTTACGATTTCTTCCGCCTGACCCGCAATTTTTTCAATGGTGGACTCCTTGGCCGGATTCAAAATCTTGCTGGAGCTAATGCGGTAAGGATTCATCCAGGCGTGGAATTTTAAGCCCTTTTTGTGGGCTTCCTCCACCAAAATCTTCAGGGGGTCATAGGTCGGAGCAGATGCCCCATTCAAAAATGTCTTGCTCCAGGAAACGAGGTCTGATTCATAAATCGCATCGTTGTGGGAGCGGACATGAAAAAATACATTGTTGCACCCATTGGCCTTGATTTTGGAAAAAAGGTCTCTTGCATTGGCCCTAAAGGTGGTCTCAGACTTATTTCCTGTCAGGCCTATTTCCTTAAATTCAAAAACGGAAACCCACACTCCACGCATGGATAGGCTGCCGGCCTGAGCCGTCTTTTCCCCCATTAGGAGCCCCAAGCACAAAAGCATTACAAAAAGTGGCAACAAGTATGTCTTTTTCAAAATAATCACAATCCTTTTCTCATTTTTTTCCATAACTAAGTTATTTTACCCCAAAAAATGATTTTCTTCAACTACTTCCACTGGGCATCGTAGAGTTGGCGGTAAAAGCCCTTCTTGTCCAGTAGTTCCCGGTGGCTACCCTGCTCTATAATATGGCCGTCCTTCATCACCAAAATTACCTGGGCAGATTCAATGGTAGACAGGCGGTGGGCCACAATAAAGGAAGTTCGCCCCTTCATCATGGTCTCAAAGGCCTCTTGAATTTTCATTTCTGTTCGGGTATCAATGGAAGAAGTGGCCTCGTCCAAAATCAGCATAGGTGGCAGGCAGAGCATAACTCTGGCAATGCAAAGCAGCTGCTTTTGGCCGGCGGACAGACCTCCCCCATCTTCTCCCAGCAGGGTATCATAGCCCTTTGGCAAACGTTTGATAAAACTGTGGGCGTGGCTGGCCTTGGCCGCCGCCAGGATTTCCTCAAAACTTGCGTCCTCCTTGCCCATGGCAATATTTTCCGCAATGGTCCCCCTCTGCAGCCAGGTCTCCTGAAGAACCATACCGAAGTTTTCCCGAACCGTCTCTCTGGACAAATCTTCATAGTCTAGGCCAGAGACCTGGATAGAGCCGGATTTAATGTCATAAAAGCGCATGAGAAGGTTAATGAGGGTGGTTTTTCCACAGCCCGTAGGGCCTACAATGGCCACTCTCTGGCCCGGCTGAACTGCCAGACTAAAATCTTCAATCAGCTTTTGATTTTCTTCATAGGAAAAAGATACCTCCCTTAATTTCACCCTTCCATCTACCCGTTCCAGGTTCTGGTCCGAAGGATTTTTCTCCGCCGGCTCCTGGATTAATTCCAGAATTCTTCCGGCACAGGCAATGGCATTTTGCAACTCTGTCACCACACCAGAAATCTCGTTAAAGGGCTTGGTGTACTGGTTGGCATAGCTCAAAAAGCAGGTC
>JAILSA010000138.1 GCA_024697885.1 Eubacterium sp.
AAGGCTTCCCTCCTCTGCCCTTTTCAGGGTCTCAAGTAAAAGATCTGCCCCCATAGGAGCCAGGCGGTCAAAAAGGCTTTCTCCCGTCTCCTCTGGTCCAAGGGCAACCTCTGCCTTAAGAAGCATATCTCCTGTGTCTAGGCCCTGGTCCATCTGCATGGTGGTCACTCCGGTAGTCGGGTCTCCTGCCAAAATAGACCACTGAATTGGAGCCGCCCCTCTCCACCTTGGGAGAAGGGATGCGTGGACATTAATGCACCCGTACTCCGGATATTCTAGCACTTCCTTTGGCAAAATCTGCCCAAAGGCCACAACTACAATAACCTGACACTCTACTTTCTTTAATTCCTGAATAAATTCCGGATCCTTTACCCTGGTCGGTGTGTAAACTGGAATTCCAGCCTCCACTGCCACTTCTTTAACAGGGGTAAAAATAAGCTTGCCACTTCTTCCCCTGGCCTTGTCCGGCTGGGTAATCACCGCCGTCACCTCGTGGTCCGGCGAATCCAAAAGGGCCTTTAAAACAGGCACAGAAAAATCCGGTGTTCCCATGAAAATAACCTTCATGTCAACCTCCTTATTCCATTTCCTCTACAAACTCACTGACATCGTAGAGTTTTCCCTCTACCTTGTCCACATAAAGTTTACCGTCTAAGTGCTCAATTTCATGAACCAGGGCTCTGGCCAAAAGTTCTTCTCCCTTGACCGTAATATCCTTCATGTCTATATTCTGAGCCTTTACCTTAACCTTGTTTGGTCTGGTTACAATCCCCACCTTGTCCGGCACACTGAGGCAGCCCTCGCTTCCCGTCTGCTCTCCTGAGGCCTCCACAATCACTGGATTGATCAAAACGATTGGCTGGTCTCTGGTCTCTGAAACATCAATGACAGCAATTCTCTTAAGAATTCCCACCTGGGGTGCCGCAAGGCCTACGCCATCGGCCTCATACATGGTATCTAGCATGTCACCAATTAACTCTCTTGTCTTATCTGTCATCTCTTTTACATCTTTGCACTTCTTGTTAAGGATTTCATCTCCCATTACTCGAATATTTCGAATTGCCATTTTATAACTCCTTTACTAATAAGAATTCATGGGGTCCATGTTAAAAATCAACTGACAGTCGGCAAAAAAACCAGATGCCCGATACCACTCTTCCATGGTGTCCTTGATTTTTTCCAATTCTTCCCAGGAATTTGCCTTTAAATACATACTGTACCGGTAGCGGTCCTTGGCCCGACTAAGTCCCGCCTCGGCAGGTCCTATTTTCTGACAGGTCTCTGAAGCCAATACTTCCGCCAAACCATAGATACAGGCTGAGGCCCTGGCCTTTGACTCTGAGGTGACAAGGAGGGCCATCATGCGTACATAAGGGGGATAGTTCATAACCCTTCGGTAGGCAGCTTCGTTTTCATAAAAAATCTGAGGGTCCTGTTCCTCCACTGCCCGAATGCAGTAGCGGTCAGGGTTGTAGGTCTGAATAATCATCTCCCCCGGCTTGTCCCCTCGTCCAGCCCTTCCACAGGCCTGCATCAAGAGGTCATAGGTCCTCTCCTGACTCCGGTAATCTCCTGCGTGCATACTCAAATCTGCCGCCAGGGCTGCCACCAGGGTCACATTGGGAAAATCATGTCCCTTGACAATCATCTGGGTTCCAATCAAAATATCAATTTTCCCCTGACGAAAAGGTGCTAAAACCTGCTCATGACCGTTTTTCCCTGAGGTGGTATCACTGTCCATGCGAAGGATTTTGGCCTCCGGCACCAGGCGGTGTAGCATTTCCTCTACCTTCTGGGTTCCCAGACCAAAGGCCGCCACATAGGGAGACCCACACTCGGGGCAGGTTTTTGGCATATAAGTGGAGTGGCCGCAGTAGTGGCAGACCAGGTGATCTACCTCTCCCACATGATTTTTGTGGGCCGTCATAGAGACGTCGCAATGACTACATTTTAGCACATAACCGCAACTTCTACAAGAAACAAAGCCTGCGTAGCCCCTGCGGTTGAGAAAGAGCATGACCTGTTCTTTCTTCTTCAACCGGTCCCTGATTTTTTCCTGGAGCAGGCGGCTAATGACAGACCTGTTGCCCTCTGCCAATTCCTGGCGCAAATCCACCACTGACACCCTTGCATCAAAGGTGTTTTTGGCCTTATGTGTCAGTTTTAACATCTGGTAGTTCCCCTGGCAGGCCGCCACATAGGACTCCATAGACGGGGTGGCAGACCCCAAAACCAGGCTGGCATGGCAGAGCTTAGCCAGCTGAATGGCCGTCTCCCTGGCGTGATAGCAAGGGGTGGTTTCGCTCTTGTAGGAGGTCTCATGTTCCTCGTCAATAATAATTAGTCCCAGATTGGAAAAAGGGACAAAAAGAGCAGACCTGGGACCTATTACAATGTCCACCAATCCCTCCTTAACCCTCTGATACTGGTCAAATCGCTCTCCCTCCGACATACGGGAGTTTAGGATGGTCACCCTGTCTCCCAGGTTTTTGATAAAACGCTTTACCGTCTGCCTGGTCAGGGCGATCTCCGGAATAAGGACAATGGCCTGTTTTCCCATCTGAATGACCCGGCGAATCATCTCAATATAGACCTCTGTCTTGCCACTGCCCGTGATTCCATAGAGGAGGTAGGTCTTGCGAATGCCCTCTTCATAGTCCCGCCAAAAAGTCTGACAGGCCTCTTCCTGCTCTGGATTCAGGGAGATTTTGGCCTGGATCTTTTCATAGGTCAGGGGAGTTCTGTAGTCGATTTGACTGTCCATAGCCACAAAGCCCCGGTCCACATAGGCCTGGATCACCGCTGTGGAAACCTGGTATTTTTGTCTGGCAAGCTTAGAGGTCATCTGTCCCCCCTCTGAGATCATGCCCTCCAAAAAACGGACCTTGGCCCTGTGATTTTTCCTGCGGCACACCGCGATTTCTTCCTCCACCTCTTCTTTGGAGACAAGAAAATTAAGCCAGTGTATTTCCACTGACTTAATTTGTTTTTTGACCGGCAAAACAGTTTTTAGGGCCTCACTCATGGTGCCCCCGTAGCGCTCCCGCATCCAGGCCGCCAGGGATAGGAGCTTGCCCTCAATGGCAATCTCCTTAGATTCCATTTCCGCAATCTCCTTGAGCTTGTCCTCCGGCCAATTGGCCTCCTGTGACAGCCCTACCACAAAACCGGTGATTATTTTATTTGCTCTGCCAAAGGGAATTTTTACCACGGAGCCCGGCCTCACTTCCCGACTCAGTCCCTCTGGGATTTTATATTGGAATGTCCGGTCCAAAGCTTCTACGGATACATCCACAATAATATCTGCGAACAAGTTTTCACTCCTTCTCTGACCTAGTTGGCCGCAATCACATCTGCCATGTCAAATCGGCCCACTTCTTTTCCCTTGAGGAATTTGGCTGCAGAAACTGCTCCCTTGCCAAATACAGCCTTGGAGTAAGCAGTGTGGGAAAAAGTGATTACCTCGTCTCTTCCCGCAAAAATCACGTCGTGCTCTCCTACGATGGTGCCACCGCGAACAGCAGAAATTCCCAACTCCTTTTTATCTCTCTTCTGTCTTCTCTGAGAGCGGTCATAAATGTACTCATACTGGTTATTCATAGCCTCATTAACGGCATCCGCTAAGGCCAGAGCAGTTCCAGATGGGGCATCTAGTTTCTGGTTGTGGTGCTTTTCAACCACCTCTACATCATAGCCCTCTGCCGCCAAAACCTTGGCAGCATCCTGTAAAAGTTTCATCAGGGTGTTGATTCCTAAAGACATGTTAGCAGACTTAAGAATCGCTGTCTTTTTGGCAGCCTCCTCAATTTTGGCCAACTGCCCCTCGTCATAGCCTGTGGTGCAAAGTACGATTGGCACCTTTTTCTCTATACTGTAATTTAAGAGATCATCCAGAATTTTGGGTGTGGAAAAATCGATAATGGCATCTGCCTCTATGTCGCAATCCTGAATGCTCTTAAAGATAGGATAACCCAAATCCTTGCCCTCAGCCAGATCAATTCCCGCTACGATTTCCGCTTCCGGATCCTCTTGCACAATGCTGCTAATGGTTCTACCCATGGCTCCACAGCATCCGCTCATAATAATCTTTGTCATTTCTTACGCCTCTCTTTTCTCTTCTTATTTCACATCCATGCCAGCTTTTTTCATTTCATCCAAAAGCTTAGCGGCGCTTGCCTCTTCCATCTCTGTCAATGGCAGGCGAAGTCCTCCCACTTCAAGTCCCATAAAGTTCATGGCGCGTTTTACAGGAATTGGGTTTACCTCGCTAAAGAGGGCCTTAATCAGTGGAATATATTTAATCTGCAAGTCGCGACTCTTGTCCACATTGCCTGCCAGGTACTCAGCCACAATATCGTGGGTCTCCTGAGGCAATACATTGGAGAGAACGGAGATAACACCCTTTCCTCCCAGGGACAAAATTGGCACGATCTGGTCGTCGTTTCCGGAGTAAATGTCCACACATCCACCTGCCAGGTTGGCAAGCTCTGCCACCTCGGAAATATCTCCTGTAGCATCCTTAACTGCCACAATATTTTCCACTTCCTTGCAGAGGTCTACAATAGTCTGTGGCATCAGGCGTGTGCCTGTACGGCTTGGCACATTATATAAAATAATTGGAACCTTTACGCTAGCTGCAATGGCCTTATAGTGTTTTTTCAGACCATTTTGTGTAGCCTTGTTGTAGTATGGAGTCACCAACAAAAGTCCGTCTACTCCTACCTTCTCTGCCTCTGTGGACAGAAAAATAGCAGACTCTGTGCAGTTAGAACCGGTTCCTGCAATAACAGGGATTCTGTGATTTACCTTCTCCACTGTAAAACGGATGCACTCTAAGTGCTCCTCATCCGTCAGGGTGGAGGCCTCACCTGTGGTTCCGCAGATAATAATCGCATCTGTGTTTCCTGCAATCTGCATCTCCAAAAGTTCCTCTAATTTTGCGTAATTTACACTTCCATCCTCATTCATTGGTGTTACCAGTGCAACACCTGCTCCTTCAAAAATTGACATTTTTACTTCTTCCTTTCATATTTTTTTGGACGCTTGTCGTAAAAAAAGAGTCAGCACACCTGTGCTAACTCCTCTATAAATTCTTATATACGAGTAGCACTCCATCTAGTTAAGATGACAGTCATATGATTCTTCACCATATGCCCAGAGAAAACCCGTGTGGGCAAGTCCTCTCTTCGGCGATCTTCCCTTTCAAACACCATCCCCCGCGCCACACGCGTCCGGTGTTCTACTGATAAAGCTCGCGCCTCTACCTACGATATTTAGAATAACACTCTTGCCTATAAAGGTCAAGTCCTATCTTTTTCCTGACTAATCTTGCAGATTTCATCTAAGTAAGGCACCAGAGACTGGTCCAGATTCGTGCCAGTGATGTACATCCTTTTATAGTCCCCCTGGATTTGCAGGAGGTCGATAAGATCCTGGTTGCTCAAAATCCCCAAATCTACCAGTCCAAGAAGCTCATCCAAAACAATAATATCACTCTCTCCGGTCTCAATAACCTTGTGGGCAAAATTGACGCCGTTAATGATATTTTGTTTTTCCCTCTCCCTCTCCTCAAGGGACAATTCAATATAGTTGACCTGGGACTGATCGAAGTGGAAGATGGAAACATCCGGCTCAAGTTTTTCAAGAATCTGAAACTCTCCCGGTTCCTTCCCCTTTAAAAACTGAATGATCGTGACACGAGATCCCTCTTTAAAATCGCGGAGGGCCTGGCCCAGGGCCGCAGAGGTTTTCCCCTTACCGTCGCCATAAAAGGCCTGTATTACTCCTTTTTCCATAATAATTCCCCTTATTTCTTCATAATTGCTTCGATTATACCAAAGGCCTATAATTTTTGCAAGATTTGTAAGACCCCATTCTCTTCATAGGAAGGGCATATGGCATCCGCCGCCTCCCTGACCTCCTGTCTGGCATTGGCCACAGCATAGCTTTTGCCCGCCAGAGGAAACATCTCCATATCGTTTTGGTTGTCTCCAAAGACCAGGGTCTCTTCCGGCAAAATCCCCAGGTGATCCTGGACAAATTTTACCGCTCCACCCTTGCCCGCATCTAGAGGGACACAGTCTAACCACTGAAGACCGGCTAAGGTAAGTTTTACCCTGCCTTCCCACCTGGGGCGAAACCAGGGATTTGTTAACTCCTCTGCCTTCTTTTGGTGATAGA
>JAILSA010000122.1 GCA_024697885.1 Eubacterium sp.
TCTGATACCCTGGTCTGGATCAGTTCCTCGTCCTTTGGTGACCAGAGGTCTCTGGCCTGTGGACTCTCTGTTTCCTCTTCCTCTTGCCTCTCTTTTCTTGCCACGAAAAAGCTGGCACAGATAGCAATAATACCCAGTACCAGCAAGGTGATTTCTATTCCTGTCATACTTTCTTCCGCCTTTAAATCATAATATCAAAGGAACTGTTGGATTTGGGTGCCATAGGCCCCTCTTCCTGTCCCTTTTTCTTCTGCCCGCGTCGATCTCGACCCTCTCGCTTGCCATCTCCCTCTCGATCCATCTCTTCTCTGGCCGACTCCTTGGTCTCCACCGCCGCCTGCTGATCGTGTTCTACTTTTTCCTCAAATTGACTCCCCGTCTGAGCAGCTGCATGCTCCGTGAAATTATTTTCTCTCAGCTGAGTGGTTGTGGCCTCAGCTGTACGGGGAATCATGGTCATAGCATCAATGGAATTAATCATTTCTACTCAACCCCCTTCTTATAAGGAATCAATTTTTACATCTGCTCCATCTCGAACCATACGACACCTTGATATGTTTTCCGAAATCTTTCGATGTGCATCCTTTACTCCCACATCTACACCTGAATATACAGCAGCTTCCACCTTAATGCAAGCCCTCTTATGTCGCTCAATTCTCTCTAAAACATCCTGACGCTCCAGACTTATGTTTTTCAACTCCCGGGCCAGCTTAGGTTTAGACTTAGCCGCTCTTTTCATAAATTGAAGCTGTTCTGGGCTAATCTCTTCTCCGGCCTCCACCAGGCTTCGAACTCCCTCGGAAACCTTGGTGATTTTTTCCATTTCTGCCTGAATCTCGTCAATTCGCTCCTTCATGTCATTGGTCTGAATAATCAGATCTGTATCATTTTTTACTATTACTTCCGTCTTGGCCCCCATGGTGGACCCCAGAGCTGTGGCATGAATGGTTCCATAGGTCTCTACATGACCTCCGTTAATCATACCCTTCTTTCCCCTGACAGTAATATTTTCCCTGCACTCTACATGGCTGTGAAGAATTGCATCTGCCTTGAGACTTCCCTGACAGGATACGGTACAATTTTCCAAAAACTTGGCCGTCACATTTCCCTTGGCTACTATTTCTCCCTTGTCCATGCCCTGCATGCCTCGCTTGAGGACCACATTGCCGCCAGAAATCAAGACAGCTCCCTCAGCCACTCCATTGACTACAATATCTCCATCTGCCTCTATGCGAAAACCAGTATTGACATTTCCAGCCACCTCTACAGTTCCCTTGTACTGAATATCTCCTGTAGAGGAATCCACATTAGCCGGCACCCGGTAGATATTGGATACCATAACCATGTCATCCACCAGGGTCACATGGCCTGAAATCTTGGAGTAGAGGTTGCAGCCATTTTCTGAGAGAACAATATCCCTGCCAAAGCGCAGCCTTTTTACCTTGACCTTCTGCGGTGGTATTTTTTTGCCCAAAACATTTATTCCCGCCGTGCCCTTAATGGCCGGTGTCAGGGTGGCTAACTTGTCCCCCTCTTCCACATCTCGAATGTTTCCCAATTGGTGAAAGTCTACACTTCCGTCCTCATTGAGCTTTGGTTTTGCCGTGGCATTAACATCAAAGTAGTATTTAATCTTGGCATCCCTGCCCTGAACCGGCTGGGTGGCCACGGCTATAATGTAATCATGGCAGTACTCGTGGTGTTCTAAAAAATGCTGGATCGCCTTTCTCCTGATTCCATGCTTGACTCCTGCCATTTTTACATCGCTTATAATCTCATTTTCTGTCAGGAGGCTACCTCCCGTAGAAGGGGGATAAAATCTTGCTAAGGCTTTCATTCCCTTATCTGTAATATGCACAAAAACCCTTTCTGTCTCTGGAATCATTTTTCCGGTCCAAAGATAAAGAGGGTTTTCAAAATCATTCCCTTTGATATAAGTATCTAGGGCCACTAGGTCGTAGTCTGGAAACTTAATCTGATCTAGGTAATTGGTCACCTCATCCGTGCGGAACATGATTCCTCCGTCTTCCGGCGGGGTCACCTTGAGATAAACCTTTTCTTCAATTTGTTCTAAGCTGAAAAATCCGTTCTTTGCCATATAATCCCGCCTTGTTCGTTAAAATAGGTTTGCGAAGTCAACCATATCCCCTAATTGATTTTTTATCTTCTTCAATGCCTTGGTGTGAAGCTGTGAAACTCTTGACTCTGACACCTCCAAAATCAAACTGATTTCCTTGAGAGTCAGCTCCTCGTAGTAGTAGAGGGTAATTACCTTCTGTTCATTTTCTGTCAAGGTCTTTAGGGCCTCCATTAGCATTTCCTTTAATTCTGTTTTCTCCACAGCCTTTTCTGGCTGCTGAAATTTGGCGCCGAAGGTCTCAAGTCTTCCCTCGCTTCCCTGCTCTAGGTAGTCATCCAGGGAAACCATGCTGGTAAACTCTGTCTCTGCCCTCCAGCCATCGTATTCATCTCTAGTGATTCCCAACTCTGCAGCCACCTCATCATCCGTGGCCGGTCTTCCATTCTCACTCTCGATTTTTGCCACTGCCGCATCCATGCGCTTTTGTTTCTGACGAAGCGTTCTTGGAATCCAATCCATCTTGCGGATCTGGTCCAAAATGGATCCACGGATACGAAGGCTGGCATAGGTCTCGAATTTTACATTTTTTGCCATGTCATACTTGTCAATAGCATCGATCAATCCAAAAATTCCATATCCAACCAAATCGTCATATTCAACGGTATACCCCAGGTACATATTCATTCTGCCCGCCACCAAATTTACTACATTGGCATACTCCAGAATCAATTTGTCACGGAGTTCCGGGGACTTTTTCTTCATGTAGGCGTCCCAAACTTTTTGTCTTTCCGCTTCCTTCATCTGTCAATCCTTTCCCTAACTCGCCGGCTTAATAATCACTCCTGAATCCCTTCAGCCTCTTCTTCTTCCTCTTCCTGGCGGAGTCTGGCAGCTTCTTCCTCTGCTTCTTTTCTCTTTTTCTCCGCCTCTTCCATAGCTCTTTGTTCTTCCTGAACCCTTCCTATGACCTGGGCTGCAATCTGTCCTATAATATAAAATACCACAAGAACAATTGCCAAAATAATTAAGCTCATTTGCACAGGCCATCCCTGCACCATGCACAAAATACATGTAATTAGTCCTGCCACTAACATGACGCAGGCAGGAATATACCTAAATCTCATAGATTATATACCTCATGCTATATTATGTATTCGCCTTTTCCCACTGCCCTGATATGCAGTTCCCCGTTTGCAGGATCAAAGGTAATGGAACGACTGTAATCCCTTCCGATGTCCTCGGCCGTAATTGGTATGCTCCACTCGGCAATTTTTTCCTTTACAGCATTTTGGTTTTGCTCACCAATGTTCAAAAACTCATTACTGGATTCAAAGGAAAACATTTTGGCCCCACCAGCGATTTTGGCTACCATCCGTTCTTTTTTTGCCCCCCTCTTTAACATTTCGTTGTACATGTCATGGAGGCAGGTATCTGCAAATTTCATCCGGTTGTCAATATTTAATACTCTCCTGCTGTCAGGGAGCATTACATGGGCCAGGCCACAAATTTGTTTGTCTGAGTCATAGAGAACCACTCCTAAACAGGAACCGAGTCCCAGAGTGGATATTAGATTTGGTGGGGAGCAGACCTTGAAGTCTGCCATCCCCACTCTAATAACCCGTCTCATTCTCCCTTCTTTTCCTCTACAATCGTAACTATATCTAGAAGAGAAATCAGACTATCACCCTTTTTACCAATTCCAGCCAGGTAAGAGGCATTGCTCTCATCCAACTTAAAGGTTGGTTTCTCTATCGTACGGGGATCAATATTTAC
>JAILSA010000160.1 GCA_024697885.1 Eubacterium sp.
ACTCAGGAAGCTGCTAAAGAGCAGAAGCCAGGTAAAACACGATAATTAGTAAGCTAGTAAGTTTTATTCTTTCTTTTTAATTTTCTTTTTTAGAGGCTGTTTTATATAAAGCAGCCTCTATTTTTAATGTTTGGAGGGTAACATATGACATTAACAAAAACAGAAGAAATAAACGAGGTGAAAGGGGAATATGGTATGGCATCCAAAGAAATAGATGATATTAGTATTGAGATTGTAATTAGCTCTTATTATTACAACAAACAACTCAGCCTTAGTATGGCTGCAACAAGATTTGATGGACTTGAATTACGAAATAATATAACTGTAAATTTAGGTGCTTATTGTCCTCCGTTTTGCAGCTATGTTGATGTAAATAATTTTCCACCTGCAGAAAAATTTATTGCAGATAATGAGCTAGGTTGTTTTACTGGTGTGACTAAAAAAGAGGGGGGTTCTGAGTATCCACTATATCAGTTTTTCCCTGACAAGCTGAAAGAAATAGATTCAGAAGAAGTACAAAAATACATAGAAGAAAATCAATTCACAAAAGAACAAGTCGAGTTATGTCCAAATAAAAAAGGATATTCTTGGCCAGGTATGAAAAAATTAAATATGGAAGAAATAGAAAAATATACCAAAGAAGATGGTTTAATGGGGGCATATATTTTATATCCGGATAACACAGAATCAGAAATTGATTCACCATTAAGTTTGGAAGAGGTTAAGGATATGATTGGAAGAGGTTTAGAGTTTGGCTACGAAAAACCGGAACCGAGACAAAAACAAATACAGAAAAAAAGTTTACCTAAACATTAGAGAAAAAAGGAGAGATAAAATGGAAGATGTTAGAGAATACAAAACTAAAAGAAATTCAAAAGAGCGTAAATTTGTCAAAGACATAGCCTCTTTTTTTGAAAAAGAGTCAGGAGTAACTTTTGATATGGATACGGATTATCGTATGGGTTCTAATCCAGAGGAAGAGGTTCTATACGATTGGGATGGCACTGCAATAGATGATTTACAAAAGGAAGGTGTATAAAAATGGAACTTAATAAAATGCGTAAAGAGCTTGCTGATGCTTTCATTGCATCCTTGAATGAGAAAGAACTTCCCTGGACTAAAGGATGGTCTGTTGTTAGAAATCAAAATGCTATTAATGGACACGAATATAGAGGTGTAAATGCTTTTTGGCTTGCATATATATCACAAATAAAAGGATATAAGGATCCTAGATGGTGTACTTATAAGCAAGCAGCTGCAAAAGGCTGGCAAGTAAAGAGAGGTGAAAAAGGAACACACATAGAATTTTGGTCTATGTATGATAAAGAGACAAAAAGAAAGCTGACTACTAGAGAAGTAAGTGAGCTAAGAGAACAGATATCAGATGAGGAATTTAGTGAGCGTATAAAGCCAATATCCAATGTTTATTCTGTTTTTAATGCAGAGCAGATAGAAGGTATTCCGGAGTTACAAATTGCAACACAAGAATATGATAAGGATATTTGTATAGAGATAAGAGATGATGTAATTAAAGGATTAGAAGTAGGATTTATCGAGAGTGGTGATCAAGCTTTTTATAGTCCGAGAGAAGATTCAATTACGATGCCTCCAATGGATGCTTTTTGGGATGAATACAGTTATTTAGCGACTTTTCTCCATGAAGCTGGTCACTCCACCGGAAGTAAAAGTCGTATGAATCGTGATTTATCTGGTTCTTTTGGAACTGAAAGTTATGCCAAGGAAGAATTAAGAGCTGAAATAGCATCCGCATTTACAACTCAAGCCATTGGTTTAGATGGAACTATGAGTAAAGAGCATATTGATAATCATAAAGCTTATATCCAGAATTGGGTACAAATTTTGAAAGACGATCCTAATGAATTGTTTAGAGCTATTAATGAGGCAGCTAAAATTTCTGATTTTGTAATAGAAAAGGGAAATTTACAACGGTTTATTCGTGAATTTAAGCCGGTAATGACAGAGCAGGAAGATAAAAGTATGGAAGAAGCAAAAATACTTTTACAGAATTTTTGTCAAAGTGAATATGGTAATAACTGTGACTTCAAAGACTTATCTAATGTAGAAATCGCTTATTCAACCTGGACCAATGATGATACTAATAAAGAGTATGAGATTCAAGCTGCCTTTGATCTGGAAGAACATATGTTAATTAAGTATGTGGATGGTGATGGATACTATGAAAAAAAATATGATTCTTTAGAAGATATGATTGAAACTGAACTAAAATATCTTGATTTTGCTGATTTAGTAACTCCGGATGATAGTACAATTGAAAAAATCAAGGAAAAGGAAATTAATGATATTGCAATGGCAGATATTGATAGGCATGAAGCAGAAATTTTTAATATGATTTATCCAGGAGAATATGAAGATGATGTGGAGTATATAGCGAAATTTAAAGCAAAAACCAAAGAGTATTTTCAAGGTATTGAGGGTATGAGTTTAGAAGAGGTAGAAGGTACTTTAAAAGAATATGTGGCTGCGGTAATCATGGACAGTGAAATAAGCGTAGACATAGAGGATGTATTAATTACTGGAAGCAGGAGCCGAGGATATAATTTTTCAACTTCTGATTTAGATGTGGTAGTAGCGTATAATGGCACACTTCCAGAAGATGCCCTTTTCAATTTGTTAAATGATAAAGGAGAGAAACTTGGCAAGGTTAAAATAGACTTTAATCCAATTTCTTTATATAAAAGGAGATCATTAGCCGACACCCTTAAGAATCAAGAAGAGTACATGAAAGAAAAAATAGAGAAGCTTCCCTATATACCACAAAAAGTTGAAAATGAAGTAGTAGAAAAAAGGAGGACTTGCTATGGAAGATGATAAGAACATTCCGACTATTTCTTTTTATTCTTTAGCTGAATTGATTAAATATCTTAATTCAGCTGGTTTAAAAGGACTTGCAGAAATTACTGTAATAAAGGGGGTATCAAATGAAAACGAATAATGTATTAAAAAATGTTCGTATCCGTTTGGTTTTATCAGAAGCTGATAATTTATATAGTAATGAAAATATTGGTTCTCCAGCAGAAGCCATTTCTGTAATGAGTGAGCTATTAAAAAGTTTAGATCGAGAATATGTTTGTGTAGTAAATCTAGACATTAAAAATAGGCCAATAAACTATAATTTAGTTAGTATAGGAGATATTTCATCAGCGAATGTACCAATGCAAAATGTATTTAAGAGTGCGATTTTAAGTAATACCGCAAGTTTAATGCTATTTCATTCTCATCCTTCTGGGGATTGTTCTCCTAGCAAAGATGATTTTACTATGACTGAAAAAGTGATACAAGCAGGAAAGTTACTAAATATTCCAGTATTAGATCACATTATTATTGCCGGTGGAAGTGGAAATTATTATAGCTTTCGTGAAAATAACCTAAAATTATTTGAAGGACCAATTAATAAAAAGGTTATCAAGGAAATGGTTGAGGAAAAAAAGGTAGCTGAAAATAATAAAACAATAAGAGTGAAATGTATGTAAGAAAGGAAATTAATTATGTTTAATTTATTTAAAATGGATGATGGCCATAAAAGACAAACAGAAAAGATTTATAAGGTGCCTTATTGTGTGCAGGACACGATTCCGATTTATAGAATTTCTAGAGAAGGAATTTTTGAGCTGGAAAATAAAAAAGGGATTCATCTTTTTGATAAAGCATATCTTTTTGAGGATATCAATTTTGCAATTCAGGATGAAGAGGAGCAAGATATCACAATGAAGAAATTTAGAGCTTTATTAAATGCAATGAATGTATCCTATAAGATTATAATTAGTAATCATTATGCAGATAATAAGGAGCTTCGCAAAACAATTCTTCATAAAGCTGTTAGCGAGGAATTAGAACCACTTGCAAAAGAGTACCATAAGCTTATTGAGGAGCGTTTAGAGGAAGGTAGAGAGGGATTAATGCAATCCAGGTATTTCATTATTACTTGTGAAAGACCTGATTTTGAAAGTGCCAAGAATTATTTTAATACTATTGAGTCAACCTTAAATAATCATTTTATGAAGGTAGGAAGCTCATTAACGCCTTTAGATTGTGGTGATCGTCTAAGAGCATTACATAGCTTTTACCGTATGGGTAAAGAAGAAACATTTGATTTTAACTGGGATGAGTATGTAGAGCTTCGTAGAGATTGGAGAAATGATATTATAAATACATCCATGACGGAATATGAAGATAGAATTGAGATGGAAGAAGGAAAAGTAGCAACTACTCTTTTTATCAGAAAATGGCCAGCTGGACTAGATTATTTGTTTTTGAAAGAGCTTACTAATGTGCCTTTTCCGGTAATCGTATCACTTGATTGTGAGCCTATGGATAACTCTTATGCATACAATTTAGTCAATCGTAAATATATGAATAACGAGAGAGCTATCATAGCTCAGCAGCAAAAGAAAAACGATCTTAATGACTATTCATCGGATATTTCATTTGAAAAGGAGATGAAACAAAAAGAATCTAGAGAGCTACTGTATAGCTTGCGTGAGTATGATAATAGGCTTTTTTATGCCAGTCTAACAGTCCTAATTAAAGCAGACTCGATAGAGGAATTGAACGCTAGAAAAGAAAAAATCAAAATTATTGCTCAGGGAACTTATAATATGGAGCTGGAGTCATATTCCTGGAATCAATTGGATGCCATGAATACCACGCTGCCAACTGGTGCAAGATTTATTGATAATATGAGATCTTTAACTACAGAATCTCTTTCCATATTTTCTCCATTTAATGTTCAAGAAATTAACCATGAGTATGGATATTGCTACGGTGTAAATACAGTATCTAAAAATCTAATCCTTGGTAATCGTAAAACAATGGATAACGGAAATGGGATGGTGTTTGGAAAGTCTGGATCCGGTAAATCATTCCAAGAAAAAATGGAGATGGGCCAAACATTATGTTTTACTAAAGACGATATAGTAGTAATTGATCCTATGGGAGAATATAAGGAAATTGCAGAGCAATGGAAAGGTCAGTATGTAAATTTGAGTCAGTCTGAGGAAAATGTGTTTTATATCAATCCATTGCATGTTCCTGAAAACATTCCTGATAAAGAGCGTTTTATAGCAGAAAAAGCCGAATTTGCATATGCAATTTGTGAGCAGGCATTAAAGCCTACAGCACTTACCAGCAGACATATTGCAATAATCGATAGGGCAATTAGAGCTATTTATGATACTTATTTTAAGGAGTATGAAACTACAAAACCTAAACATCGTTCAGAAATTCCAAGTCCAACGCTCCGTTCTATGCGAGAATTTATGATTGAAAATGAACCGGATAATGAGATTGCTAAAGAACTTGTGGAACAGCTAGAAGTATTTACGAATGGAACACTTGACATCTTTGCAAGGCAGCAATCGACATCAGAAAACAATAGATTTACAGTATATGGCTTTTCCGAGCTTGGAAAGAGAATGCGTACCATGGCTATGCTGGTTATGATTGAGTCAATCACAGCCAAGATTAAGTATAATCAAACAACCGGTATTCATACCTGGGTATATGTAGATGAGATTCATGAAATTTGGAGTGATGAATATGCTCTTTTAGCCATTGAGAGAATGTGGCGAGAAGTCCGTAAGCGTGGTGGAATTTGTACCGGCATGAGTCAGAATCTTGTAGATGCTCTTTCTAGTCGCTCTACTAAAACAATTGTATCAAACTCAGAATTTACTCTTTTATTGGACCAGGGTGTTACTGATAGAGATATCGTTTCCGAACTTTTTACAGTTTCAAATGAGCAAATCAGTAAAGTTGAGGGAGCAACCCAAGGAACTGGCCTGGTAAGATTTGGTAAAAAAATTGTACCTTTTGACAATACGGTATCAAAAGAAAATGACTTATATAAACTGTTTAATACAAACTTTAGTGAATTAATTGAGAATGGGGTTTGACTATGACAAATGATGAAAAAGAGCTATTAGACTCTCTAAGCGAGTCAGCTAAGACCAGATTCAAAAGTTTAACTGGTTCCGACAAGGAGCGTTTTTTAAAAAAAGCTGCTAGAGTAGCAGAAAAACTAGAAAGAAAAAAACTAGCTCAAGACAAACTGAAAAAGAAAAATGGCCAAAAAGGTAAATTAAAAAATGGTTTGAAAAAAGGGACCAAGGATGTGAAAGATGCAGCTTCTTATGCGAAAGAAGCACACAAGGCAGCTATTCAATATTTACTAGCTACTGGCAAAGTTGAGGGAGATGATGATAGGGATCTAAATGAAGATTCTTATAACGAAATGTCTAGTATGATGGATTTATATTCATCAAAGGATACCTTTGGTAAACCAAAAAACAATACACAAAGACAACCAGTAAGAGGTAGTTATTCATCTCCTGGGACTTCTAATTCTAGAAAAGAATTGAGATTCAAAACATCTAAAAAAATGAGAAGAAATACCATTAGAAAAAAAGCATCTGGTTCTACTGGAAAAAAAGCATCGGATATAGTTAAGTCAATAGCTGATAAAAGCAAAGAGGTAGGAAAAGCATTAGCAAAGGTAATTAAAACCGCATTAAATCCGATTGTTTTAATATTCGGTTTTAGCTTGATTTTTATAGCAGCTACTGTAGGTTGCATCGGAGCTGTTGTAGGTGCCGGTTCTGGAGCTGCTGCTTCTGGCGA
>JAILSA010000161.1 GCA_024697885.1 Eubacterium sp.
ATGCTTCTTGGACAGGCCGTTGCCGAGACATCTGCTCTCTACGGCTTGGTAGTAGCTATGATTCTTATTTTCGTAGTTCAGTAAACAATCCATCCGCAAATAACTAGAAAGGAGGGATTGTTGTGGAAGATAGAATTTTTAACCTGGATCCCCAGCTTCTGTTTGACGCCGGCGTCACCTTGATTGCTATGATCGCTCTCTTCATGCTGTTGTCCTACTTGCTTTTTAATCCGGCGAGAAACTTGCTGAAGAAGAGAAAAGAGTATATTGAGAGTCAGCTCAGTGAGGCGGAGGAGATCAAGAGTCAGGTCATGCAAATGAAAGAGGAATATACTCAGGCTCTGGATCAGGTGGACCAGGAAGCCGCTGAAATCATGGCAGATGCCAGACACAAGGCTCGCCTCCGCGAGGACGAGATTGTGGCCGCTGCCAATCAGGAGGCCGATCGAATTTTGGCTCGAGCTGAGAAGGAAATCGCTCTGGAAAAAGACAAGGTTCGTGACGATATGAAACAGGAAATGGTTCAGGTCGCTTCCGCCATGGCCGGCAAGTTTGTATCTTCATCCATCGATGACGAGACGCAGGCAAAACTGGTGGACGAAACATTGAGAGAAATGGGTGATGAAACATGGCAAAATTAGTTTCAAAAGTATATGGTGATGCCTTGTTTTCATTGGCATTAGAAGAAAATAGAGTGGATGAAATCTGGGAGGAGACCAAGGTTTTGCGCCAGGTCATGGTAGAAAATCCGGATTTTATTCCCCTTCTCTGTAACCCCAACATGACGGAGGCTAAGAGAAGCGAGATTCTGGAAGAAATTTTCCAGGGCAAAATCTCAGATGCCAGCATGGGATTTTTGGAGGTGCTGGTAAAAAAGGGACGGTTAGAGGAAATCGTTTCTGTTTTGGATTATTTTGACGATTGCACCAAGGAATACAAAAAAATCGGTGTGGTCTATGTCTCCACTCCAAAGGCCTTGAGTAAGGACCAGAAGAAAAAGGTGGAGGACAGGATTTTGGAGGTTTCAGACTACGAGACCCTAGAGACCCACTACAGCCTGGAGCCAGACCTTTTGGGAGGTATGGTAATCCGCATTGGAGACCGAGTTTTGGACAACAGTATTCGAAGCAAAATGGACTTGATGACAAGGAAATTGAGTCAGGTGAAATTGTCTAACTAGAAAGAAGGTGTGCATTTACATGAATTTAAGACCTGAAGAAATCAGCTCTGTGATTAAAGACGAAATTAAAAGATATAGTACTGAGTTTGAAGTTGCAAATGTAGGTACAGTAATTCAGGTTGCCGATGGTATTGCGCGTATTCATGGCTTGGAAAAAGCAATGCAGGGAGAACTTTTGGAATTCCCTCATGAAGTATATGGAATGGTAATGAACCTGGAGGAGGACAACGTTGGTGCCGTTCTTCTGGGAGATTCCGCCAACATCAACGAGGGAGACATTGTCAAGACCACTGGTCGAGTGGCAACAGTTCCAGTTGGTGATGCCATGCTTGGAAGAGTCGTAAATGCCTTAGGACAACCAATTGACGGCAAGGGACCTATAAAGACAGACAAGCTTCGCCCAATTGAGCGAGTAGCTTCCGGAGTTATCTCCCGTAAGTCTGTAGACACCCCTTTGCAGACAGGTATTAAGGCAATCGATTCCATGGTTCCAATCGGCCGTGGACAGCGTGAGTTGATTATCGGTGACCGTCAGACAGGAAAGACGGCAATCGCCATTGATACTATCTTGAATCAGAAGGACCAGAATGTTCTCTGTATTTATGTAGCCATTGGCCAGAAGGCCTCTACCGTTGCCAATTTGGTAAAAACCTTAGAGGACGCAGGTGCTATGGACTACACCACAGTGGTTGCTGCCACAGCCAGTGAGCTGGCTCCACTTCAGTACATCGCTCCATATTGTGGCTGTGCCATCGGTGAGGAGTGGATGGAAAATGGCAAAGACGTATTGATTATTTACGATGACTTGAGTAAGCATGCTACCGCTTATCGTACCCTGTCTCTGCTTCTTCGCAGACCACCAGGACGCGAGGCTTATCCTGGAGATGTATTTTACCTGCACTCCAGACTTTTGGAGCGTGCAGCCCGCCTGTCCGATAAGCTCGGTGGAGGTTCCCTAACAGCCCTGCCAATTATCGAGACCCAGGCAGGAGACGTATCCGCCTATATTCCAACCAACGTAATTTCTATTACAGATGGACAGATTTATCTGGAGACTGAGATGTTTAACTCCGGTTTCCGCCCAGCGGTAAACCCTGGACTCAGTGTATCCCGTGTAGGTGGTTCCGCCCAGATCAAGGCCATGAAAAAAATCGCAGGACCAATTCGTATTGAGTTAGCTCAGTACCGAGAGTTGGCAGCTTTTGCACAGTTTGGTTCCGACCTGGATCCAGAGACCAAGCGTCAGTTGGATCAGGGAGAGCGTATCCGTGAGGTCCTCAAGCAGGACCAGTATGCGCCACAGCCAGTATGGTATCAGGTAATTATTATCTATGCGGCAACCAAGCAGTATCTCCTGGACATTCCAGTAGAGGATATTTTGAAATTTGAGAAAGGACTCTTCGACTTCTTAGACAGCAAGCATCCGGACATTCCGGCAGCTATTCGCGATGACAAGGAGATCAAGGAAGAGACTGAGGAAAAACTCAAAAAGGCAATTGAGGAGTTTAAGGCTGAATTCCTGGCTGAGAACGGCAAAGAAGATAAGTAGAGAGGGATGTTGCTATGGCTTCAATGAGAGACATTAAACGTCGAAAAGAAAGTATAACCAGCACCTCACAAATTACCAAGGCCATGAAATTGGTATCTACTGTAAAGCTGCAGAAGGCCAAGGGTCACGCAGAGGAGACCAAACCCTACTTCAACAAGATGTATGAGATTGTTTCCAAAATGCTGGCCAATGTCAACGAGACCACAAATCCAATGTTTTGTGCCAAGGAGGGGGACGGCCCCAAAAACAAGGCTGTCATTATGATCACCTCCAATCGTGGACTGGCAGGAGGCTATAATTCCAATATTGTAAAGTTGATTACCAACGGAGATTTTGACCCGGACCACACCATCATCTACCCAATCGGCAGCAAGGGCAAGGACACCATGTCCCGCCGGGGATGGAAGTGCCAGGGAGACTACTCTGAGATTATCAACAAGCCAATGTTTAGTGATGCTGTACAAATCGGCAAGGCAGTAATGAGCGATTTGCAGCAGGGCCAAATTGACGAGGTGTATTTGGCATATACCATTTTTAAAAACAGTGTAACCCAGATTCCTACTCTCCTTAAGGTACTTCCTTTTGAAAAAGAGGATTTGCCGGTAGAGGAAGAGAAGAGTCAGGATTCAGGGATGCTTATGACTTATGAGCCAGGGGAGGAAGAAGCCCTGGAGTACATCGTGCCTCTGTATATGAACAGCTTGATTTTCGGTGCAATGGTGGAATCTGTTGCCAGTGAAAATGGAGCCCGTATGCAGGCAATGGACAATGCAACCAGCAATGCAGAGGACATGATTGGAAACCTGGAATTGCAATATAACCGTGCCCGCCAGGCCGCAATTACCCAGGAATTGACAGAAATCGTAGCTGGAGCTTCGGCAATCAGCTAGAAAGGGAGGTAACAAATGGCAGACAATAGTACAAAGAGTCTGGGAATCATCACCCAGGTCATCGGAGCCGTTTTGGATATTAAATTCGAAAACAACAAGCTGCCTGAGATCAACGATGCTGTTGAAATCGTGACCAAAGAGGGCAGCACCCTGGTGGTTGAGGTTGCTCAGCACTTGGGAGATGACACAGTGCGCTGTATCGCCATGGGACCAACAGACGGTCTCGTTCGCGGCATGGAAGCCACTGCAACAGGAGGTCCAATCAGCGTGCCAGTAGGTGAAAAGACTCTAGGACGTATGTTCAACGTTTTGGGTAAACCTATTGATGAGAAGGATGCCCCTGATGTAGAGGAATATGCCCCAATTCATAGAAAAGCACCTGCATTTAAGGATCAGACCACAGACGCTGAAATCCTTGAGACAGGTATTAAGGTAATCGACCTTCTCTGCCCTTATCAGAAGGGTGGTAAAATCGGTCTCTTCGGTGGAGCCGGAGTAGGTAAAACCGTATTGATTCAGGAGTTGATTACCAACATCGCCACCGAGCACGGTGGATATTCCGTATTTACAGGAGTAGGAGAGCGTACCCGTGAGGGAAATGACCTCTACTACGAAATGATTGAGTCCGGAGTAATTGACAAGACAACCATGGTATTTGGACAGATGAATGAGCCACCTGGAGCTCGTATGCGAGTTGCCCTGACAGGTCTTACTATGGCGGAGTACTTCCGTGACAAGGCCGGCAAGGATGTGCTCCTCTTCATCGATAACATTTTCCGTTTTACCCAGGCAGGATCTGAGGTATCTGCCCTCCTTGGCCGTATGCCAAGTGCGGTAGGTTACCAGCCAACCCTGCAGACAGAGATGGGTGCCCTGCAGGAGCGAATCACATCTACCAATGACGGTTCTATCACATCTGTACAGGCCGTTTATGTGCCTGCCGACGACTTGACTGACCCGGCACCTGCTACTACTTTTGCCCACCTGGATGCCACCACCGTATTGGAGCGTTCCATTGCGGAGTTGGGTATTTACCCAGCGGTAGACCCACTGGCTTCTACATCCCGTATGCTGGACCCAAGAATCCTTGGAAAAGAGCACTACGAGGTTGCCCGTGGAGTTCAGGAGATTCTGCAGAAGTACAAGGAATTGCAGGATATCATTGCCATTCTTGGTATGGACGAGCTGTCCGAGGAAGACCGCAAGCTGGTTAACCGTGCCCGTAAGGTACAGAGATTTTTGTCTCAGCCATTTAATGTGGCAGAGCAGTTTACAGGACTTCCTGGTAAATACGTTCAGATTGAGGACACCATTCAGGGATTCAAGGAGATCCTAGAGGGTCGCCATGACAATATTCCTGAGAACTACTTCCTGAACGCCGGAAGCATTGAGGATGTTGTAGCAAGATACAAGGAATCTGCAAATGCCTGAGGCCGGCTAGAAAGGATGTGTCATTATGGCTGATTCGAAAACCGTAAGGTTGGAGGTCATCACCCCAGAGCGAACCTTTTACGATAAGGATGTAGAGATGGTGGAGCTCACTACAACGGAGGGAGATATTGGTATTTATCCAGAGCATATTTCCCTGACCACCATTGTGGCACCGGGTATTTTGACCATAACAGAAAATAAGGATGAGAAAAAGAAGGCTTCTCTCTTGGAGGGCTTCTTGGAAATCACTCCTACTAAGGTGACAATTTTGGCCCAGGCATGTGAGTGGCCAGAAGAAATCGATGTCCACCGGGCGGAAGAGGCTAAAATTCGTGCCGAGCGCCGAATTCAGCACGCCGATGAAAGAGTCAACATGACTCGAGCAGAGCTGGCGCTCAAGAGGTCTTTGGTTCGACTGGATGTAGCCAGCATGAAAGACTAGGTAGAAATGGGGCTGTTCGCTTTAGGGGGACAGCCCTTTACCTTAGTTTAAGAGAAAAGGAAGAAAAGAAAATGAAAACACTGAGAAAAATTTTTCCCCATATTTTAGTTTTGGCCCTGGTTTTGGGAATGACCTATGTGGAGCCGGCCAGGCTAGAGGCGGCAGATTACTACTACAAGGGGGAAAAATTAACTTTTTCCTCGGGAACCCTGAAGAAGTACAAGGGCAAGGTGTGCTATGCCATTTCAGAAGAGACGGCTAGCCAGCTGCCGGGAGTGACGGCGGAGTACGCGGGCCAGGGCCCATGCATAGAGGTTCGCAACCAGAACCACTACATGGTGATTTTTGGGGGAGACCAGGTGGCCTATGTGGACGGAGGCAAGAAAAAGCTTTCCATCCTTCCCAAGAATGTGCCAAATGGGGACAAGTCCTACATGCTAGTTCCCCTTGAGGACCTTTTGTCCGGCCTGAAAATCAAGTACAAGTGGAATTCTCGCAAGACAGTCTGTACCCTCAAGAAGAGAAAGTACGATGTGTCGGGAAAAACCACCTATACCACCTACCCTTACACCTTTAATTCTTATGCCAAAAAGGAGGCCAAGAGGAATACCCTCTACAAGCTCAAGGACTACAAAAAGGCCCTGAAAATATCAGAGGACACCACAGAGGGCTTTAAGTACCTCTGCCTGGATACCTACCGCAAGGTAAAAAAGAAAAAATTTATCGGTTTTTACAATAATAGAATTGAGATTTATTGCCGAATAAATAAGATGGAGCCTACAGAGAGTTCCCTCTACGGCAAGGAAAATGCCAAGGCTCTTTTGGCTGCGGCCAAGAAATACAAAATCGACCCCGTCTATTTTGCCAGCCAGACCTTTTTGGAATCTGCCTACGGTACCACGGTTTTGGCCAAGGGAAAAAAGGTGGGCAAAAAGAAAAAGAAGAAAAAGGTCTACAACCTCTATGGAATCAAGGCCTATGACCGCAATCCGGAGAAGTACGGATTTGCCTATGCCAAGAAAAAGGGATGGACTACCATTCCCAAGGCCCTGGCAGGGGCAGCAGAGTATGTGGCAAAAAATTACATCCACAGCAAGTACAAGCAAAACACCCTGTTTAAGTACCGCTACATTCCTAGCACCCAGCTCTGGCACCAGTACGCTTCCGACCCATTTTACGCAGAGAAGATCGGACAGAAGTTCCAGATCATGTCCTGTGTATACCAAAAGAATGTGAAATTCCGCTATGATTATCCAAAGTGGAAATAAGCCAAGAAAAAAAGAGTAAAAGAAAGGGCAGGAGTCTAGGGGAACTCCTGCCACACTAAAGGGATATATGATTAAATTAAACTAGCAAGCTTTTCTTAAGTTGCTTTTATATTAGCACGAGCAAGAGCATGTTGCAAGAAAATCGCAATTAAATAAATATTAAATGTTTAACGGCTGTGATTAACTCTTTCTTAAGAATCTAATCATGGCAGATAGTCTTTGGCAAAAGCTCTAAACAGTGGTAGAATAAAGTTAGCTGATCAAGGAGGCGATAGCTATGAAAATTCGTAAAATAATTCATCTCGTCCTGGCCTTGGCGCTTTTTTTATCCCCATATTCCGGGGAAAGCCAGGCCAAAATCACATATTATAAGCCCCAGGCATCGGGGACGGCAGTGGAACAAAACGACCAGGCCCTGGTTGACTACTCTCACAGCGAGGACGGCTATGTCATGGTCAAGTACCTAAAGTCCTTTAGCAAGACCATAAAGGTTCAGGTTTTTTATGAGGACACCAACCTGGCCTACAACTACGACATCCAGCCCAAAAAATATGAGGTCATTCCCCTGACGGAGGGGTCTGGCTCCTACAAGATTACGGTCAACATTCAAAATGAGGGAAACTCCTACCTGGTGGTTATGAGTAAGACCATAGAGGTCAGTCTGACCAGCGAGTTTGCTCCCTACATTCGACCAAATCAGTATGTCAACTACAACAAAAAGACCAAGGCGGTCAAGAAGGCCAACAGGCTGACCAAGGGCTGCAAGGCAGATTTGAAAAAGGTGAAAAAAATCTACAAGTATGTCATCAAGAATTTTACCTATGACAAGAAGCTGGCCAAGACCGTAAAGAGCAATTATGTTCCCAACCTAAACAAGGTCTTTAAGAAGAAAAAGGGAATATGCTTTGACTACGCCTCTCTCATGACAGCCATGATGAGGAGCCAGGGAATTCCCACCAAGCTGGTCATCGGCTACACGGGAAATGCCTACCACGCCTGGGTCAATGTCTATTCCAAGAAAAAGGGCTGGATCACAGGAGCTATTTATTTCAACGGCAAAAAGTGGAAACTCATGGACCCTACCTATGCTTCCACCAGTAAGTCCAGCAAGTCAATTATGAAGTATATTGGAAATGCCAAGAATTACAAGGCCAAATTTTCTTATTAAAATTTTTCCAAAAGGAATTTAGGAGGAAATAGGAATTGAAGCAGTTTGATCAGGAATATTTATCGTCCTTTTGTCTGGAACTCTCCCTCACTATGCATGCGGGAATTTCCGTGGAGGACGGCCTGCACCTCTTGTCCGAGGACGCAGGGGACAAAAGAGAAAAAGAGATTTTGACCGCCATGGCCGACCGGCTGGCAGAGGGAATCCCCCTGTCCACAGTGGTGGAGGAGGCGGGGGCCTTCCCGGCCTACCTGGCGGATATGGTAAAGACAGGGGAGGAGACAGGTCGATTAGAGCAGACCATGAGGTCCCTGTCGGACCACTACAACCGGCGACTGCAGCTGGTGGACCAGATCAAGGGAGCCCTCATGTATCCCATGATTCTTCTGGTCCTAATGTTAGTAATCATTATTGTTTTGCTGGTAAAGGTTCTTCCTATTTTTAACCAGGTCTACGAGAGACTGGGGGGTAGCATGACGGGAATCGCCCAGGTGTTTTTGACTCTGGGCAAGGTTTTGGATGGCTGCCTGCCTTTGATTTGCGGCGTAATTCTGGGCCTGGCCCTGATTTTCATGGGGCTTATGGCCAGCCACAGGGTTCGGACCGGTCTCCTGAATTTTTACCGCAAAATCCGAGGTAACCACGGAATTACCCGAAGGGTGGGAGAGGCCCAGTTTGCCTCTGCCATGGCCATGGGCATGCTGTCCGGCCTGAACACGGAGGAGTCCTTCAAAAATGCCATTAAATTCCAGAGAAGTCACGGCAAGGTGAGGGAGAGACAGGAGAAGTGCCTAGAGGCCCTGGAGTCCGGAGAGTCCCTGGCCAAGGCCTTTCGCGATCACAACATCCTGAACAAAAAGCACTGTCGAATTTTGGAACTGGGTGTCAAGAGTGGAAACGCAGACACGGCCATGGAGGAAATCGCCCGCCGCATGGAGGAGGGTGTGGAGAAATCTCTGGACCGGATGGTGGGCAGGATCGAGCCGACCATCGTGGTTATTACTTCTATATTAGTAGGAATTATTTTGGTGGCAGTTATGCTGCC